>CAMCTH010000001.1 GCA_945877965.1 Planctomicrobium piriforme
GATATCCCTAACTTCCTTCCAGGAATGAATCCGATGCTTCCGCTCACTCGTCGCGACGTGCTTCGGTCGGCCTCGTGCGGTTTCGGCTATTTGGCGTTGGCCGGTTTGACGGCGAAGCAAGCCGCGGCCGCGGTGAAGAGCTCGGCCCATCATCCGTTGGCGCCGCGCGAGCCGCACTTCGAAGGGAAAGCCAAGCGGGTGATCTTCCTCTGCATGCGCGGGGCCCCGGCTCACGTCGACATGTTCGACTACAAGCCGCAGACGACGAGCAAGGAACACGCCGGTTCGGTCTTCAAGTTCAATCAGGCCGGGCAGAGCGGACTCTGGATCTCGGAGTTGTTGCCGGAGTTGAGCAAACAGGCCGACAAGCTCTGTGTGCTCAACGGCATGCACGCCGATGTGCCGAACCATCCGCAAGCGTTCTTGCAGATGCATACCGGCGAGTTCCGCTTCCCGCGCCCGAGCTTGGGATCGTGGACGTTGTACGGACTCGGGAGCGAGAACGACAACCTGCCGGGCTTCATCACGATCAATCCCGAGACGCGGGTCGGCGGAGCACAAAACTATTCGAGCGGCTTCTTGCCGCCGATCTATCAAGGGACGGCCATCGGCTACGTCGGGGCCGACATTGCCAAGGCGGGAATCAACAACGTCGTCGGCGAACATCTCTCGCCGGCTGCGAAGCGCCGTCAGTTGGACTTGGTGCAAGCGATGAACGCCGAGCATCTGGCGTCGAAGCAGACCGACGCGAATCTCGAAGCGGCCATTGAATCGCTCGAGCTCGGCTTCCGCATGCAGGCCGCCGTCCCAGACTTGCTCGATCTGAAGGGCGAAACGGCGGAGACGCTGGCGGCGTACGGCGTCGGACAGACGAAGGCCGTCGGTCGCTGCCTGGACGACGATTTCGGTCGCCAATGTCTGTTGGCTCGGCGCTTTGCCGAGGCCGGTGTGCGGTATGTCGAAATCTGTCACTCCAACTGGGATCAGCACGGCAATCATCGCAAGGAACTGACGGCCAACTGCGAGGCGATCGATCGACCGATCGCGGCTCTGTTGGCCGATCTCGAAGCCCGCGGCATGCTCGACGAAACGCTCGTCGTTTGGGGGGGCGAGTTCGGTCGAACGCCGCTGACCCCCTCGGGAAAAGAGAACGGCAGCAATCACAACTCGGCAGGCTTCACGTTCTGGATGGCCGGCGGCGGCATCAAGGGGGGCATGTCGTACGGCAAGACCGACGAGATGGGCCGCCGCGCGGTGGAGGACACGGTCAACTTCCACGATCTGCACGCCACGATGCTGCATCAGTTGGGCCTCAACCACGAGAAGCTCACCTATCGCTACGGCGGCCGCGACTTCCGCCTGACGGGCGTCGAAGGGGGCCGCGTGGTCCGCGAGATCCTCGCCTAGCGGATTCTCGATCGTGACGACTTCGCATTGTGGACCGCCGCGCAGGGGCCGGCCGCGGCGGCGTTCTATCGACGCATGTCGTCGCGTCGTTGTTTCTTCGTCGTCTGCTTCGTTACCGAGAGCCTGTGGTTTTCGCGCCGGCTTTCGATCAGAATGCACCCCTGTCGTTCCGCGCTCCCCGCATCCGAGTCTTCAGACTGAGAGTTCGCATCATGAAAAACGGTTTGTCCTTGGCGGCCCTGGTGTTCGCACTCCTTGCCACTTCGGTCTCGGCGGCGGAGCCGGTGAAGCCGGTCCGCATGGGGTGCGGTCTGATGACCTTTGATACCGTGCCGGGTTGGGGACTTCGTCCCGACGGCTCGTCGGCCTTGGGCGGCACGCACGGCGGCGTCGTGCTCGATAAGGCAGGCAACGTGTTCGTCAGCGCGAACAAGGGGATCGTCGTCTTCTCGCCCGACGGCAAGGTGATCAAAGAGTACTTGGGCGAAGACTACGCGGCGTGCCACGACGTCGAGATCCGCGAAGAGGGGGACGCCGAGTTCATTTACGCCGCGCGAAACACGAAGGCCGAGGGGATTAAGTTCAACGCCCACTCGGGCGAGATCGTGCTGCGTCTCCCCTTCCCGACCGAGTCGGGCCTGACGCTCAAAAAATTCAGCCCGACGGCGATCACCGTCGCTCCGAACGGCGACATTTATTTGTCCGACGGTTATGCCAGTAATCACATCTTCGTCTTCGACAAGGCGGGCAAGTACTTGCGTCACTTCGGTGAAAAAGGGAACGACCTGAAGCAGTTCAACACGGCGCACGGCATGACGCTCGACACGCGCTACGATCCGCCGCGGCTGTTGATCTGCGATCGGAACCACACGCCGAAGGGACGCTTGCTCCACTACGATCTCGCCGGCAACTATATCGAAGAAGTCGTCACCGGCTTGGGGATGCCGACGTCGGCCGCCGTGCAAGGCGACTACGTTTCGGTCCCCGACCTGCACGGCCGAGTGGTCATTCTCGACAAGAGCAACACGATCATCGCCGTGCTGGGGCACAATCCCGATCCGGCCAAGCGGGTGAATTTTAACGTTCCGCAGGACCAATGGATCGAAGGGATCTTTAGCGGCACGCACGGTTCTTATTGGGACAAAGACGGCAATCTCTACGTGCAAGATTGGAACGTCGCGGGGCGGATCATGAAGCTCGTCCGGGTGAAGTAAGCCCGACGATCGGTCCGCTTGCGTCGTTGGTTTGTTTCCGTGCTCGGTGTGGTTCCATTGCCATGAAGCTCAAGCTGCTCATCGTCCTGCTCGCGTTGGTCGTCGCCGCTTCACCGGTGTCGGCGGCGAAGCAAAAGGGGGCGAAGCCGCGCGGCGGGCCTGTGACGATCGATCCGGCCCTGCCGAACGTGTTGATCTTGGGGGACTCGATCTCGATCGGCTACACGCCCGGCGTGCGCGAAGAGCTCAAAGCGAAAGCCAACGTGATTCGACCGAATGCGAATTGCGGTGACACGATGATCGGCCTGGCGAACATCGACAAGTGGCTCGGCGACGGCAAGTGGGACGTCATCCACTTCAATTGGGGACTGTGGGATTTGTGCTATCGGCACCCGGAGTCGAAAGAGCAAGGTCGGCGCGACAAGGTAAACGGCACGCAATCGACCTCGACCGCGGACTACGAGAAGAATCTCGAAACGCTCGTCGCGCGGCTCAAGCAGACCGGGGCCGTGCTGATCTGGGCCGAGACGACCGTCGTGCCGGAAGGAGAAGCGGGGCGGTTCGTCGGCGACGACGCGAAGTACAACGCCGTCGCCGCGCGGGTGATGCAGAAGCACGGCATTCGCACCGACGACCTGCACGCGCTGACGAAGACTTTTGGGCCGGAACTCTTCACGAAGCCCGGCGACGTCCACTACACGCCCGAGGGTTACGCGAAGATTGCGAAGCACGTCGCCGCGAAGGTCGCGGAAGCGTTGCCGGGAAAAGCCAAGAACGGCAAGCCGTAAGCTTGTTTCGCATCGCTTGAGAACGACGGCATTTAGCGGCGCGGACGGAGCGGCCAGTCGGGGCTCGGCTTGTGGCCTGCTTGCAGCAGCGCGGCGGCCTTCGTCGTCAGATCCGGATGTCGCTCAGCAACATTGTTCGACTCGGCGACGTCGGACTTGAGATCGTACAGTTCGATCGGCCCGTTGCTGCCGCTGCGGACCCCCTTCCAATCGCTGAAGCGGACGGCCTGCAACGTCGGCCGATCTTTCCCTTCGTGCAACTCCCAGTAGAAGTAATCGCGCTGCGGGGCTGCGCCGCCGCGGAGGAACTCGACCAGCGAATGACCGTCGGATTGAAAGCCCGACGGCAGTGACGCGCCGGCCAACTCCGTCGCCGTCGGCAAGTAGTCCCAAAACGCCCACGGCTCGTCGCACACGCGTCCTGCCGGAACGTGGCCCGGCCAACGTGCGAGGGCCGCTTGTCGCAGGCCTCCTTCGTACAAGCTCCGCTTGAAGCCGCGCAGTCGGCCCCCTTGGCTTTGGTCGAAGAGCTTGCCGAGATCCGACTTCGCATCGAACGACGAGCCGTTGTCGCCGGCGAGCATGACGAGCGTGTTGTCGTCGAGCTTCAGTTCGGCCAACAGATCGAGCAAGCGTCCGACGTCGGAGTCGATCCGCGTCACTTGCGCGGCATACGACTTCTGTTGTTCCGTCCACGGACGATCGCGATAGATGCCGACGTCGTCGATCTCATGCCGACCGTGCGGCAACGTGATCGCATAGTACAGGAAGAACGGACGATCGCGTTGCGCCCGAACCCAGGCGAGCGCTTCGTCGGCGATCAGATTCTGCGCATACGTTCGGCCGATTCCTTTGCCGTCGTTGCCCGGCAGTTTGATCCGCTCGGCGTCGCGATAGAGATACGTCGGAAAATAACTGTGGGCATGGCGCTGGCAGTTGTAGCCGAAGAAATGATCGAAGCCGACGGCAAGCGGACTGCCGCTCGTGTCGAACATTCCCATTCCCCATTTGCCGACGCAGGCCGTCGCGTAACCCGCCGACTTTAGAATCTGCGCGACGGTGACGGTCCCCGGCGGCAGCGGCTTCTGGCCCTCGGGCTGGACTTCGCGATTCGCGCGAATCGGCGCATGGCCGCTGTGCAATCCCGTCATCAACGACGTTCGGCTCGGCGCGCAGACGCTCGTGCCGCAATAGGCCTGCGTGAATCGCGTCCCTTCGCGAGCCATCTGATCGAGCCGCGGAGTTTGAATCAGCTTCTGTCCGTAGCAACCGAGATCGCCTTGCGCCAGATCGTCGCACAGAATGAAGATCAGATTGGGCCGCATCGGTTCGGCGACCGCGACGTTCGCAAGCAGGAGCAACGATAGAAAGCAGATGGCAAGTCGCATGAAATCCTCGGGGCGAATTCGGAACACGATTGGCCGTAACGGGACGGCGGCGTATCGTCGCCTCATGATAAGTCGCCGCCGACGGCGATGCGACCACGATGCGGACGACCGTATATTTCAGTATTTCCACGATTCTGAGGTGAATCTCGGCTAAGTTTTGGTCCGGCGAGGTCATAGAGGAATGTGATGGCAAAAACCGACGATCCGACGCTTCGCGTCCAACAACTGTTTGTGCGGCATCAGGGGCAACTCAAGGCCTTCGTGCTGGCGCTCTGGCCCGACTTCGCGCGAGCCGACGACGTGTTGCAGGAAGTCTTCCTCGCCGTCTCGGCCAAAGCGGCGGAGTTCGAGCCGGAGACGAATTTCTTGGCCTGGGCTCGTTCAATCACGCGCTTCAAACTGCTCGAAGCGCGCCGCAACGCGCCGCGGACCGGCGCGATGAGCGACGACGTCTTGGCCTCGCTCGCGGCGTCGTGTCCGGAGGATTGGGGGAGCGATCGCAAGCTGGCCGCGCTGGCCAAGTGCCTGGCGAGCCTCGCGCCGAAAGCGCAAGAGATCGTCCGGCTGCGCTATCATCGCGAGCATTCGCCGCCGGAGATCGCACAGTTGCTGTCGCGATCGGTGAACTCGATCGGCGTGGCGTTGGCGAAGGCCCGGACCGCGCTGCGAGAATGTATCGAGCGACAATTGAATCAGGAGGGGGCCCGATGACCGAAGCGTATTGGGACCGGCTCATCGAGGGGCATCTCGACGACGGGCTGTCCGAGGCCGAGCAAGCCGAGTTCACGGCGCTGCTGCGCGATTCGGAAGCGGCGCGGAGCCGGTTCTGGGAACTGGCCGAAGTGCACGGCCTGGCGCGCGACGCGGCGCGGATCGCCTGGCCCGACGCGGAGCTCGACGATGAGGTTGCCCAGAAGGCGCCGCCGCCGCTCATCATTTCTTCCGCGCGCGGTCTCGTCGCTTGGTTTCGACCGGTCGGGTTGGTCGCGGCGGGTTTGGTGCTCGGCATTCTGACGACCGGCTTAGCCTGGGCGATCGCGCTGCCGCAGCGCGATTCGGTCAAGGTGTTGCTCGCTGAGAGTTTTGAGTCGACGCCGCCGCCGACGGCCGGCGGCGTGCCGATCGTCGCCGATGTTTGGAGCGGCGATTTTACCGAGTTAGTCGAGGCGCAATCCGGCGTTCAGCCTGCCAGCGCGCGGCGGATGCTCCGCTTTCTCCGCGCCGATTACGCCGGCAAGCCGAATCCCGGCGGCTACATCAGCGAGGTTTATCGCCTGCTCGACGTTCGCGGTCGACGTCGCGAGTTGGTCGAAGGCGATGGGGTTGTGCAGGTGTCGGCCCTGTTCAATGCCGCGCCGTTCGCGGCCGACGAAAAGTACCACTACAGCCTCTCGATGTTCGCGCTCAATCAAGAGACGGCGACCGACGGCACGACGCGCAACGGTTCGGCTATGCTGGATCAATGCCTGGCGTCGACGCGACGGAGCAACGACCTGCTCGATCACGATTCGCAGACCTGGCAGAAGATGTCGGCCGAGTTGCGCCTGCCGCCGAATACCGATTTCCTCTTGCTTCGCATCTCCGTGGCCCATGGCGGACGGTCGCGCGAATCGCAGGGACACGAAAAATTTACCGCCCACTATGCCGACGACGTCCGCGTCGTGTTCGCGCGTCGTCCCCTGTTGCCGTAAGCACCTACCCCACGATGATGAATCACCGAATCCCTAAAATGATTTTGTTCGCAGCGACGCTGCTGCTCGCAGCCGCGGTCGCGGCGCAGGCCGACGAATCACGCGTCGCCGTGAGCGAACGTCAGCGGGCCTTTCTGCAAAGTCATTGTGCGAAGTGCCATGATGCGACGACGCAGGAAGGGAAATTCCGCGTCGACGATCTGCCGTTGCACCTAGCCGATCTGCCGACGGCCGAGCGCTGGCAGAAGATTCTCAACGCCCTGAACTCGGGCGAGATGCCGCCGGCCGACGAGAAGCAACCCCCGGCCCAAGCGAAGGCCGACTTCTTGGACGAGTTGGCGAACGTCATGGTCGCGGCGCGGAAGAGTCTCGGCGATCAGCGCGGCGTCATCACGATGCGGCGGCTCAATCGTCGCGAGTATCGTAACACGCTCCGCGAGCTGCTCGGCGTCGAGATCAACGTCAGCGAGTTGCCGGCCGACGTCGGCACCGGCGGATTCGACACGGTCGGTTCCAATCTTTTCATGTCGGGCAATCAGTTCGAGCAGTATCTGGCGCTGGGGCGCGAGGCGCTCGACGAGGCCTTCGCCCGACAAGCGGCTGCCGCGGAACAACCGAAACTCCGCTTCGAAGCGGAAGAGACGCTCGTCCGAATCCAAAAGTTTTACGACGATAATCTCGACGCGCTCGAACGGGCCAAGCGTTGGGTCAAAGCCCTCGATGCCGCGGCGGCCAAGCCCGAGAACGCCGCGATCGTGGCCGAGATTCGCAAGACGGCCAAAGACGATTCGTTCTTTCGTCGCGATTGGAAGAAGATACCCGGGGCTCCCGCGCCGGAAGAGTTTGGCTTTCAAACCGTCGAGAACAACGCCGACAAAGCGAACCGCGCGCTCGGCTACGCCAACGGATTCATGCGTCCGTATCACGAATACTATCTGCGACAGGCGGCCCTCGACGCCGGCGCGTATCTGACGATCGGCATCGGCAACGATCTGAACTCGCACCTGCCGCAGTTGGTGCCGTTCGGGTGGCCCGTCGGCGAGTACGTCGTCCGCATTCGTTTGGCGGCGACGGACCACGCCCCGCCGGAACGACGCTTTATTGAGTTCGGCGTCCATCCGCGTCACGGCCAAGTCCTGAGTACGCACGAAGTGACCGGCACGATGAACGCCCCGCAAGTAATCGAGATTCCGCTCACGATGACGCGCGGACATGCCGAGCGCGACAACCGCACGCTCTTCCTTCGCGAAAAAGGAAGCAGCGATCACTACACGCGAACCCGGGTGATCTTCGATCAAGCAAAGCGACAAAACGGCATCGGCCCCGAGGTTGCGATCTGGGTCGATTGGATCGAAGTTGAACGTCGGCCGACGACGGACCGACCGCCGGCACCGGGTTTGGCGGCACTCGGCGTTCCACTGGACGACAAGGCACCGCTCCCGATGAAAGCCGAACTCCGCGCGACGCTCGAACGATTCGCCTTCGAGGCGTTTCGGGGCCGCACGCCGCCGGCGAGTTATCTCGATCGATTGCTCGGCCTCTATGCAACGCGCCTGAAGGCCGGCGACAAGCCGACCGCGGCGTTGAAAGAGACGCTCGCCGTCGTGTTGGCTTCGCCGATGTTCCTGTATCTGGCCGAGCCGGTCGAGTCGGCGACGCACCGTCCGCTGACGGATGAAGAGTTAGCGACGCGACTGTCGTACTTCCTGTGGGGCGCGCCGCCCGACGCGCAACTCCGCGATCTCGCCCGGCGCGGCGAGTTGAAGCGGCCCGAGGTGTTGGCGGCCGAAACGGAGCGGTTGCTCAACGATCCGCGCTCGGTCGGCTTCACGCGACCGTTCGTCTCGCAATGGTTGGACCTCGACCGGCTCGATTTCTTCGAGATCAATCGGGTCCTCTACCCTCGGTTCGACGACGCGACGAAAATGGCCGCGCGGGACGAGGTCTATGAAATGTTCGAACATCTGCTCCGCAGCAAAGACTCGCTCGGCGATCTATTGCAGGCCGATTACGTCGTCGTCAACGGCGTGCTCGCGAATTACTACGGGCTGGCCGACGTTCACGGCGACGCCTTTCGCAAAGTGCCGTTGCCCCAAAAATCGCCGCGCGGCGGCTTGCTCGGGATGGCGGCCGTGCATGTGATGGGAGGCAACGGCGAGCGGACGAGTCCGGTTGAGCGCGGTGCGTGGGTGTTGCGAAAGCTGTTGAACGATCCGCCCCCTCCTGCCCCCGCCAACGTCCCGCAAATCACGCGACTCGCCGGCAAGCTGCTGACGACGCGCGAACGCCTGTCGGCCCATCAAGAAGAGCCGCAGTGCAACAGTTGCCATCGCAAGATCGACCCGATCGGCTTCGGTTTGGAAAACTTTGATGCAGCCGGGGCGTGGCGGACCGAAGATCGCTATCAAGTGACCGACGCCGACGGTAAGCCCGACCCGAAGTTGGTAAAGACGTGGAAGATCGACTCGGCGGCGACGTTGCACAACGGCCCGAGCTTTCGCGATTACTTTGAGATGCGGGAAATCATCGCGTCGAAGTCGGACGACTTCGCGCGGGGCTTCAGTTCGGCTCTCATTGAGTACGCACTCGGTCGACCGTGCGGATTCAGCGACGAGCCGCTCGTCGCAGCGATGCTGGAACGAGCCGCTAAGCAGAACGGGAGGATGCGCGAGTACATTCACGCGCTCGTCGGCAGCCCCACCTTTCAATCGAAGTGACGACCTAAGGACTTTTCAAGATGACCATGCCGCAAACGCGCCGCCGTTTTCTCCAGTCGGGCTCGGCGATCGTCGCGCTCCCCGCGATGGAATCGCTCGGCTTTCGTCGCTTTGCTTCCGCTGCGGCGAAGGCCCCCGCGGCTCCGCCGAAGCGCGTCATTTTCCTCGGCTTCGGCTGGGGCGTCACCGAGACGACGTGGTTCCCGCGGATGGATCAGCCGGGCGCGGCGTACGATCTGCCCGAGGGGTTGAAGCCGCTGGCGCGGCACAAGGCCGACTTCACCGTCGTGCAAGGGCTCTGGAATAAGTTCTCAAACGAAGGGCACTGGGGGAGCACGATGTGGCTCACCGGCGCGAATCGTTACGCTCAGGCCGGCCAGAGTTTTCATAACACCATCTCCGCCGATCAGGTCGCCGCCGCACAGTTCGGTCGACACACCCGGTTCGCCTCGCTGCAATTCACGGCGAGCGAAAGTGCCGGCGGCTCGGGCCACGGTCCGGGTCTGTCGCTGGCTTGGGATGTGCGCGGCAAGCCGATCGGCGGCCAGAGCACGCCGCTGGAAGCGTATCATCGGTTGTTCTCGAAAGATGCGACGCCGATTGAGGAGCAGCAAGCTCGACTCGCCGAGAAGCGGAGCGTGCTCGACACGGTGCTCGACAATGCTCGCGACTTGCGGCGCGGTCTCGGCAAGCAGGACGTCGACAAGCTCGACGAGTATTTTGAGGGGATTCGCGACATCGAGACGCGGCTCAGCAAAGACGAGCAATGGCTCGGCGTGCCGCAATCGAAAACGTCGCTCCCCGAGCCGAAGCCGGGCCTCGCCGGTCGCGACGAAATCAAGCTGATGTACGACATCATGACCGCGGCGTTGCAGACCGACGCGACGCGAGTGCTGACCTATCGCCAGCCGGTGAGCACGCTGCTGACGAGCCTCGACATCAAAGTTCATCCGCACGACATGAGCCACTACCACGGCGTGCTCGGTGAGAAGCTCGACGCGTCGCAGCGCCGCGACACGGCGCAAAGCGAACTGCTGGCCGGCTTCATCGATAACTTGAAGGCGACCAAGGAACCCGACGGCACGTCGCTGTTCGATCACGTCACGCTGGTCTACGGCAGCAACCTGCGGACGAGTCACAACCTCGACAACTGCCCGACGATCGTGACGGGCCGCGGGGCGGGCATTCGGCTCGGCGAAAATTTCGTCGCCCCGAAGGGGACGCCGCTCTGCAATCTGTGGCTCACACTGCTGCGGGGAATGGGGGTCGAAGCGGAACGTCACGGCGACAGCACCGGCACGATCTCGGAATTGACCGTATGATCGCGATGCGAGGTTGGGTCATCGTCGTATGCGGCGTGTTGTACCTCGCGCACGTCGCCGCTGCGGTCGATAAGCCGGATGCGAAGAGCAAGCCTGCGACGGCCCCGACGAACGGCGGCGGTCAGTTCGGCATCAATCAAGCCGGCATCACGTCGCCCGCGATGCTCGACGCCTTGAACCGGCTGCATGCCGCCGGGGTTGTCGAAGGACGTCGCGGCACGCTGACATTTTTTCGTTGGACGAACGCCGAGCCGCCGAAACTGGCCCATCTCGGCTTGTGGGGCGCGCTGATCGGCAACGAGCATGCGGTCCTCGCGTCGTCGCTGCCCGACTTGGAATTCGTCAGCCTGTACGAAACGAACATCGACGACCGTGGGGTACAGGCCTTTGCACACTTGCCGAAGCTCCGCCGTTTAGCCGTCGCGCCCATCGCCCGTTACGAAAAGCCCGGATACGGCCCGCCGCAATGGTCGTATCCGTTCATCGCTGAGCGCGAAGATCGCCCGCGCATCACCGCCGCCGGGTTGCGCGCCTTCGCGAACGTCGCGACGCTCGAAGGCCTCGATCTTCTGGGCGCGAGGTTGTCGTCGGCCGATCTGGCGTTGCTCACCTCGTGGCCGAAGCTGTCGTCGCTGAGTCTGCCGAACGTCATTGACGCCGAAGCGGTGCGACATCTGCAAGCCTGCTCTAAGCTCAACCAGTTGACGTTGGGTTATCGCGAAGTGACGGCCGAGGAGTTGAAATGCTTGGCCGAGTGGAAATCGTTGCGGACGTTAGTGCTGATCCATGCCCGACTCTCGGACGAGGCGCTGCAGGCACTATCGAAGCTCGACACCGTCGAGCAACTCGAACTCGAAGATTGCGGACTTACCGACGAGCGGTTGCAGCATCTCCATGGCTCAAAGAAGCTGACGCACTTGTCGCTCAAGCGGAACGAGATCGACGGTCCCGGCTTGGTCCACATCGCCAAACTCAAATTGAAGACGCTCGGGCTCGAGTTCAACAACCTCAACGACGATACGCTGAGCTATCTGCCGCAACTGACGAGCCTCGAAGAGTTGTGGCTGGCGCACTGCCGCGGCATCACCGACCGCGGCCTCCGCAACGGCACGTTGCAGAAGATGACGCATCTCCGGCAACTCAACCTCCGCGGGCTCCAGCAAGTGACTGACGCGTCGCTCGACGATCTCGTTCGATTTCAGCATCTCGCCCACCTCGGCATTCGTGAAACCAAGATCAGCGCCGACGGCGTCGCCCGCCTTAAGCAGGAATTGCCGAAGACCGTCGTCTTTAAGTAGCACGGTCTTGCCGCGGCGATGACGCAGCGGATTGGCACACCCTACGATCGCCAGAACGTCGATTCGCTCGGTGCTTGATATTGCACTGCCAAGTGGGGAGTCTCGCGGCGGGTTTGACCGTCGGCCAGCGACTGTAAGCCGGCCTGTACGAGCCCGCTCGTGAGCAACGTTCGTTCGGCCGGATACGGCGCTCGGCCGGTGACGAACATCTGCTCCACTTGCGACATCAACGCCGCCGAGTAGACGACGTTCGGGTTCGGCGGCAGATAAAACAACGTCGAGAGCGGCTCCGCTTGGTCCTTCAGTTGAGCGGCGACGAGAAAATCCTGCGTCAGTCCGTTCAGCAGCAGCATCGTCGCTTTCAATCCGTCGCGATACTCGAACCGATAGGCGATCGGATCTTTGACCCACTCGCGCAACTGCGCCGGCGTGGGATAGCGATGGCTGAACGTGTCGGGCTGCCGCAGCGTGTGGCTTCGCGATAGGCACGCTTCGAACAATCGCGGGCTCCAGCCGCCGGCGTTCCAATCGCCGGCCTCGAACGCCTTCCAGACCGCGTCGCCGCGCAGCGCTTGCAGCCACTTCACGCCGGTCTCGCCGCCCTGCCGTCGCTCGACGAACGATTGCAATGCTTCCAACGCGTGGAAGTCGTAATGGTCCGGCGCGCCGTGCGCCACGCAGAGCGCTTCGTCGACCTCTGCACCGTACGGCAGGTCGATCGCCGGCATCCGCCACGTGACGGGCAGCGACGATCCGGCGAGCAACGGGAACTTGAGTTCGTGCGCCGTGTCGACCATCGCTTTGGCCCATTCGAACTTCCACGAGAGATGCTTGTCGTTGTAGACGGGCGTTGCGCGACCGTCCTGGCGAAAGACCTCCGCGATCTGCTGAAAGAACTCGTAGCGTGGATATTGCTTCTGCCCGATCTCGTTGACCGGATAGTCGCCATGCTCGCCGATCACCAAGACCGCATCGACCGCGAGTTCGTCGCCCCCTTGGCGGAGCGCCGCTGCGATCGTGGGATAAATCTTGAAGCCGAACTCTTCCGCGCGCTTGCGGCTTAAATCGTTTGTCGGAGTTTGATCGACGTACGCCGACACGACGTCGATCGGAGGTCGATGCCACTTTCCTTGCGACGGATAGCCGACGAGGAACCGCTCGGCCATGTGCCACGCATGCGAGCGATAGTTCCAGACCGTCGTGACGACGGCGAGCCGTTTGCGCGGGGCCGACGCGGCCGGTGCGCCGCCGATGAGCGGAGCCGCTAGCAAGCCTGCACCCAACGATCCGACGAATTGACGACGATTAGGCATGGGCTGACCTGCAACGAGAGGGCGAGGAAGGAAAATAGAATCGCTGCGGCGAGTCGGTCTGTAACGTAACAAGCGACGGCGACGGGTCCTAGGATTTACGTCGACGGTGACGACCAGGCCGCAACGGCGTCGGTTTTGTCTTGTGGCTGCATAAGCATCGGCGTAAATTGATAAGTCTCGCCTGCTTTGTTTCCCCGCCCCCTCGGCCGATACGGTCGATCGGAAGTTTGCCGATGTTTGGCACTACCTTCCTCGCGCTGCTGTTCACGGTTTCGGCACCGCCGCTGCCGTCGGATAGCGCGCTGCGCATCGAGCCGGCGACCGTGACGTTGCGCGGATCGGACGGGCGGCAGCAACTGCTGGTAACGGCCGTGCGCGACGGTCGCGAGATCGATGCCACGTACGCCGCGACGTACGCCTCGTCGCAACCGACGATCGCCCATGTCGGCCCCGACGGCGTGGTGCTGCCGGTCGGCGACGGCACGACGATCGTCACCGCGACGTACGAGAATCGTTCCGTTTCCGTCGAAGTGAAAATCGAACAAGCGACGCAATCACCCGCCCTGCACTTCGGCCACGACATTATTCCGTTGCTGACGAAAGCCGGCTGCAACTCCGGCGGCTGTCACGGCAAGCAGAGCGGACAGAACGGCTTCAAGCTCTCGGTCTTCGGCTTCGACGTCGAGGCTGACTATCGCGCGATCGTGAACGAAGGGCGCGGGCGACGACTATCTCCCGCCGCACCGCGCGAGTCGCTGCTGCTGACCAAGGCGGTCAACAGCGTCCCGCACGGAGGCGGACAAAGGATTCAAGAAGACTCGCCCGAGTATCGGCGGCTGCTCCGCTGGGTGTCGGCCGGCATGCCGCGTGGCGACGATCAGGTCCCGCACGTCGTCGCCATCGACGTCCTCCCGAAGCAGCGCGTACTGCAAGAACGTTCGCAGCAGCGGTTGCTGGTGACGGCGAAACTTTCCGACGGTACGCTCCGCGACGTCACGAGCGAAGCGATCTACACGGCCAACGACGACGTGCTGGCGACGGTCGACCGGCACGGCCGGATCGCGACGACGATGATGGCCGGCGAGTCGGCGATCGTCGTCCGCTATGAAGAGCATGTCGCGGCAAGCTATGTGTCAGTCCCGTTGAATCGCGTGACGACCGGCGCGCAGCAACTCGCCGCCTGGGATCGTTCGCATTTCATCGATCGCTTGGTCGCCGACAAATGGGAGCGACTGCAACTCTCGCCATCGCCGCCGGCCGACGACGCCACATTCCACCGCCGCGCATTTCTCGATCTGATCGGCAAGTTGCCGACCCCGGCCGAGGCGACGGCGTTCCTCGCCGATAAGTCGGCCGACAAGCGAGTGCGACTCGTCGACACGCTGCTCGCCCGCCCCGAGTATGCTGACTTTTGGGCGTTGAAGTGGGCCGACTTGCTGCGTGTGAATCGCGAAGAACTCGGGGCCAAGCCGGCCTATCGCTATCACGAATGGCTCCGTAGTTCGCTCGCACGCAATCAACCGTACGACCAGTTCCTCCGCGAGTTGATCACCGCGCAAGGGAGCGAAGAGCGCAACGGCGCGGTCAATTTCTTCCGCGCCTTTGCGAACCCGAACGATCTCTCGGTTGCGGTCAGCCAAGTCTTTCTCGGCGTGCGGCTCGAGTGTGCCAAGTGCCATCATCACCCGTACGAAAAATGGGGCCAGGACGATTTCTACGGCCTCGCCGCTTTCTTCCCGCGACTCCAGCAGAAAAAATCGCTCAAGTCGGACGGCGTATTCTTCATCGCCGACAAAGGCGAAGTGAAGCATCCGCAGACGAAAGAGACCGTCAGCCCGCGCGTCCTGCTCGGCGAATCGTTCGATGCGGCGCAAGAATCCGATCCGCGGCGACGGTTGGCCGACTGGCTTGCCGCGCCGGAGAATCCGTTCGTCGCGCGGTCGTTGGTGAATCGCGTTTGGGCCCAACTGATGGGACGCGGCTTGGTCGAGCCGATTGATGACTTGCGCGACACGAACCCGCCGACGAACGAGCCGTTGCTCGCCGCGCTCGCCGCCGACTTCGTCGAGCACGACTACGACGTTCGCCGATTGATCCGGACGATCGCCGTCTCGCAAGTGTACGGCCTCAGCTCGCAGCCGAACACCGACAACGTGCGCGACACGCAGAACTATTCCCGCGCGTATCGTAAACGACTCAGCGCCGAGGTGCTGCTCGATGCCGTGAGCGACGTCACCGGCGAGCCCGAGTCGTTCGCAGGCATGCCCCCCGGTACCCGCGCGACGCAGCTCTGGGACCATCGTCTGCCGTCGGCGTTTCTCGACACCTTCGGTCGTCCGCAACGGAAGACGGTGTGCCAATGCGAGCGGGCGGCCGACGTCTCGCTCGGCCAGGTGCTGCATTTGATGAATGCCCCGCCGGTGAACGACAAGATCAGTTCGCCGACCGGCCGCGTCGCGCAACTCGCGGCGAGCGAGCGGTCGCCGGACGAAATCATCGCCGAACTTTATTTAGCCGCGCTCGGCCGCCTGCCCCGCGCCGATGAAAAGAGTGCGGCGGGCGCGGCGTTCCAGGCCGCGGGGGCCGATCGTCGGACGGCCGCCGAAGACGTTTTGTGGGCTCTACTCAACTCCGCCGAGTTTGTTCTGAATCACTAAGCGGAACGAAAGAATTGTCATGACGAATCATTATTGCGACGGCCGTTCGCGGCGCAACTTCTTGCAGCTCGGCCTCGGCGGCACGGCGGGTCTCGGACTCGCCCCGCTGTTGCGCGCGACGACGAACCAACTCGCTGCAAATGAAGCCGCGCCGAAGCCCGGCCTCGCCAAGGCGAAGCGTTGCATTCTGATTTGGATGGACGGCGGGCCGAGCCATCACGAAACGTTCGACATGAAGCCCGACGCGCCGGCCGAGATTCGCGGGCCGTATGACTCAATCGCCAGCAGCCTCCCCGGTCTCGACGTCTGCGAGTACCTGCCGAACGTCGCCAAGGTGATGCACCTCACGACGGTGATCCGCTCGGTGTCGCATCGTGATCCTGGGCACGGGGCCGGCAATCATCATCTGACGACCGGCAGTCCTACGCCCGTGCCGATCGGCTGCGGCGATGCCGTGAGCTTTCATCCCAGCCTCGGGTCGTTCATCGCCAAAGAGCGCGGGTCCCCGCCGGGCCTGCCCGCGTACGTCCAGTTCGCGTTGCCGGTGCCGATGCGATCAGGCGGTCCGAACTTTCTGGGAAGCAAATACGCGCCGTTCTTGATCGCCAACAATCCGAACAATCCCGACTTCCAATTGCCCGACGTCACGTTGCCGCCGGGCATTGCCGAGGGTCGGGCTCAATCGCGGGCCGCCCTCCGCAAGTCGCTCGACAACCTGGAGCGGATCCACGACGAATCGGCAGCCGATCCGGCCCGCGGCTTCGACAGTTTCCACGAACAAGCGCACCGGCTCGTGACGTCGTCGCTTGCCAAGCAGGCGTTCGATATCAGCACCGAGTCGGAACAAACGCGCGATGCCTACGGTCGCACGATGGTTGGCCAGCAATGTTTGTTGGCCCGTCGCTTGGTCGAGGCGGGAGTGCCGTTCGTCACCGTGCAGCATGCCGGTTGGGATCATCACAACATGATCTTCAAGTACTTGAAGGATCGCTGGCTGCCGACCTTCGACGTCTCGTTCGCCGCGCTGTTACTCGATTTGGAACAACGGGGACTGCTCGAAGACACGCTCGTCTTGGCGCTCGGCGAGTTCGGTCGGACGCCGAAGATCAACAAGGACTCCGGTCGCGATCACTGGCCGGGGGCGATGTCGATCGTCGCTGCGGGGGCCGGCGTGCCGCGCGGTTGCGTCATCGGCTCGACCGACAAGCAAGGGGCGTACTCGCAAGATCGACCGCTCAAGGTCGAAGACCTGTTCTGCTCGATCTACACGAAGCTCGGCATCAATCCGCACAAAGAATTGCTGACACCCGAGGGCCGCCCGGTCGCGATCGTCAACGGCGGCAAGCCGATCAGCGAGTTGTTTTAGACGACGCCGAATCACCGAGTTTTACATCATGCTCTGCGGTCGTCGTCGGGTTGTTCTAAACGTTGCCGGGTTTGTCGTTGCGCTGGCGGCGATGAACTTGCCGTCGGCTCGCGCGCAGGCGACGCCGAAGATTGAGTTTCTGTTTCCTGCCGGAGCGCAGCGCGGCACCGAGGTCGAGGTGCAACTCGGCGGCGACTACATGCCGGGTCCGTGTCGACTGATTTCGGCCGGCGACGGACTGACGGTCGAGCCCGTCGAGGGGACGAATCGCTATCGCTTCCGCATTGCGGACGAGGCGACCGTCGGGCTGCGTGAAGTTCGGCTCTCGTCGGTGCAAGGCGCGTCGTCGCCGTTTCCGTTCGTCGTCGGCGATCTGCCGGAAGTCGTGCAGGTCGAGAGCCCGCAACCGCTGGAAATCACGAAACTGCCGGTGACGGCGAACGGGCGACTCGAAACGGCCGGCGACATCGACGAGTATGCCGTGACGCTGGCGGCCGGCGAGCAGATCGTTTGCGCGGCGACGACGCGGAGTCTTCGTTCGTCGGTCGATCCGATGCTGCGGCTGCTCGACGCGGTCGGCAAACCGGTGGCTGAGAGTTTTGCCCATCGCTCGGCCGATGCGCTGCTGACGTTTCGCGCGCCGCAGGCGGGGCGATATGTGCTGCAACTCTTCGACTTTCAAATGGGAGGCGGGGCCGACTCCGTCTATCGCCTGACGATCACGACCGGACCGTGGCTCGATTATGCGTTACCCGCCGGAGTTTCTCGCGATAGCGAAACGGCGGTGACGGTGTTCGGCTGGAATCTGCCGGGGCCGAAGGGGGAATCGCACGTCGTCCGCGTCCCGCCGCAATCGGCCGACGCGTACGAACTCAAATTGCCCGGCGGCGCGAATTGGTTGTCGCTTCCCGTCGGCAAGGCTGCGGAGATCACCGAGACGGAGCCGAATGACGTCGCGGCGCAAGCCGTCGTGCTCACGATTCCGACGACCGTGAACGGACGACTCCAAACGCCGGGGGACGTCGATGTCTTTGCGTTTGATGCGAAGCAAAAAGAAAAAATCGCGCTCGAGTTGCAGTCGGCCGAACTCGACTTTCCGACCGACGGCGTGCTCGCGATCTTCGATGACAAGGGGAAGCAACTGGTTGAGTTGGACGACTCGAAGACGTCGCGCGATCCGAGTCTGCGGTTCACCGCGCCGGCCGACGGTCGGTACTTTGTTTCGCTCCGCGATCGGAGCGGCGGCGGCGGAGTGGAGTACGTCTATCGTTTGCAACTCTCGGCGCTCCGGCCCGAGCTGACGGCTCGCGCGAATGCGGCGTCGCTTTATGTGTCGACGGGGCAGACGGTGAACCTGCCGGTGTTGGTCGAGCGCGTCGATGGCTTGGCCGATGAACTTGAAGTGACGGCCGAGGGTATGCCGGCGGGCGTCACGGTCGCGTCCGTCGCCGTGCCCGCCAAAACGCCGGGGACCGTGCAACTGCCGTTCACCGCCGGTGACAAGATCGCGCCGATCGCCGGCTTGGTGCGGATCGTCGTCCGGAGCAAAGCCGCCGGGGCAACCGGCGAGCGCTTCGCGCGAATTGCCGAGTCGGCGGCCGCGACGACGACGAGCGAGTCGTTGTGGCTCGCCGTCGGCCCGGAGATTCCGTTCACGCTGAAGACCTCGACGACGATTCTCGACGCCCCGCGGCTCGCCGGGTTTCCGTTTCCCGTCAGCGTGACAAGGAAGGAAGGTTTCACGGGTCCGATCCGTTTAATCGGCGTCGAGCCCGACCGGCGCGGCACCCTGCTGCCGCTCGAAGGCGAGATTGCGGCGGGGGCCGACGAGGGGACGATCCCGCTCGTGTTGCAAAACAAAGTGACCGAAGGGACGACGCACCGCTGCCGCGTGATGGGCGTAGCGGATGTGAAGGGGCCTGACGGCAAGTCGTACGCGGTCTTCCACATCGCTGCCGGCGCGATGTCGGTTGGCTGCCAGCCGAGCCTGCTGACGCTGACGGCCGAGCCGACGATCATTGCCTGGCGACCGGGCGGCACACAGCAGATCGACGTCCGCCTGATGCGCCGCACGACGATGCAGCCGATCACGCTCCGGCTTGCCTTGCCAACCGGCGTGACAGGCATCGAATGCGAACCGCTCGAAGTGCGCGGCGATCAAAACCAAGCCACGCTGACGCTCCGCTTTGCCGACGCCCCGCCGAGCGTCCCGAGGACGACGATCCGGATCGAAGCCGAATCGTCGCAAAGCGGCCTGCCGATCTACGGCATGACGAGCCTGCGCCTCGAAGCGCGGTAGCTGCCGCCGCTTTTTACGACGTCGCCGCCGCTCGGCCGTCGTGCACACCTCTTTCTGGGCTGAACGGCGCGCCGGTGTGCCGCGCCGCACACTCTGGATTCGGCTCGCTTTCCGAATCGGGCTGTGCTTTCGCGAGAACGACGAATTACCGCCTTCGGCACGAGGAATGCAATTCTCGGCGAGCAACGACCGCACTCGTTCTTTCGCCGAGGAGTAACCCATGTCGACGTCGTCGCCGTCCGGAATGCATCGCGATCATCGCGAATGGGAATCCGAAAATGCGTTGTGGCGCGATCAACTCCGCGAATGGCAGCGTGAGAACGAGCAGGCCGTCGCCGAATTGAATCGGGCGCAACAGGTATTTCGCAATCACGAGCGGACGCTCGAAACGCACGCCGCCGGGATTCGGCTGTTCGGTCAGGCATGTGCCGAACACGAACATGATCTGGCCGCGAAGGCTCAAGCGGAAACGCCGCAAGCGTGCGGAATGTGCGGCCATGAACAAGAAGCGATCGACCACCGCCGCGAGCGCGAGATTCATGAACGGATCAAACGCCGACATCACACGCTGATGGCTCAACTGGCGATGCTCATGCGTTCGCTGACCGAGACGGTGTAAGAGCAAGTCGGCCGCGGATCGGCCCGTTCTTTTCACGCTAATTGCTGAGCAAGCCGTCCCCTTTTTGATCGTACTGCATTGTGAGGAGTCGTCGGGTGAAGTGGAGTTCTTGGTTTCTGACTGCGATCGGCTGCCTTTGTTTGAGCGGCTGTCAGCGGAGTGAAGTTCCGACGTACGAGCCGAGCAGCGCCGTGAAGGGACTGCCCGAAAAGGTGCAAAAGCAAGCGCACGAGGAACTCGTTAAGTACTTTGGAACTCCGCTCCGGCCGAAGCAGATCGGCGGCGAGACGATCGAGGCCGAGCATTTAGCGTACGGGGCCGAGGTCTATCGGCTGCGCTGCGCCGCGTGCCACGGAGTGACCGGAGACGGCAACGGGCCCGCGGCGTCGACGATGCATCCGCGCCCGCGCGATTATCGGCTTGGCATCTTCAAGTTCACGTCGACCGCCAACGGCCAGAAGCCGCTCCGAGAAGACTTGATGCGGACCGTCCGACGCGGAGCCCGCGGCACCTCGATGCCGGCCTTTTCCCTGCTGCCGGAGAAAGATCTTCAGGCCGTCGTCGATTACGTCTTGGTGCTCACACATCGCGGCGAACTCGAGTTGCTGTTGGCCGAGGAAGGGGATAGCGAAGGGGAGATCGACCCGGCGAACACGAAGAGCAACGTCCAGTCGATCTTGCGGCAATGGGAGGCGGCCAAGCAGCACGTCATCTATCCCAAGACGGCGGAGCCTCCGTACACGTGGGAGAGCATTCAACTGGGACGCGAGGCCTTCGTCAGCACCAGCGGCGATTGCTACAAGTGTCACGACAAAGACGGCAGCGCGCGAGTGACGGAGAGCGTCGGCAAAGATCCGTGGGGGCAACCGGCCCGCGCGGCCGACATCACGAGCGGCATGTTTCACGGCGGCGCGACTTCGGAAGATATTTATCGCCGCATCTATGCCGGCGTCACGCCGATGCCCGCCTTCGCGCTGAAGTACGCCGATCAACCCGAGACGATCTGGCACCTCGTGCATTTCGTGCAGTATACGTCGGGGGCTCGGCGGCGTGAGACGATGGCGCAGCAGGCGGCGATTCACAAACGGGCCGTTCCCGAGGCGGCAACGAGCGGTGTCGCCTCGCCGGCGACCTCGACGACGGCGGGAGGAAACTGACATGAGCGATCGCCAAAATCCTCGCTGGACCGACGACGTCGCGGCGGAAGAAGACGAACGCCGTCAGAAGACGGCCGAGTTGGGCGCGCTGAAAGAACGCGTCGAAATGCTGGAAAGCGAACTTGCCGCGATGGGCGCGCCGCGCGGCGGCTTTCACGGCTACTACACCGCCTACTATGCCACGAGCGGCTTCATGCTCGGCATGTTCGGCGCCTGCACGAGCTTGTTGTTCAACATCGTCGGCTCGTTGCTCGTCTCGCGCGGCGGAGCCGAAGAACAGCATCCGTTGCGATTAATTCAGATCTATCTCACATTCCCCTTGGGCGAACGGGCGCTGCATATGCAAAGCGGCCTCGCGCTGGCCGTCGGATGTTGCTTGTACATTGCGACCGGCATGCTGATGGGGATGTTGTTTCATTTGTTTCTGACTCGCTACACGGCCGGCGATTCGTTTGTCAAGCGCTTTGCGATCGTCAGCGTCCTGTCGTTGGCGGTTTGGATCGTCAGCTTCTATGGCATTCTCTCGTGGCTTCAGCCGCTGTTGTTTCACGGCCGCTGGATCGTCGATCTCATCCCGCCGTGGGTCGCTGCCGCGACGCATCTCGTCTTCGGCTGGACGATGGTCTTGGTCTATCCCTGGGGTCTCTACGTCCCGTATCAGGTGGAATCGGATAAGTAATGAACGCACCGGAAATGGAATCTTCGTCCGCGATCGGCCCGGAGTCGGCGGCCGATCTCGAACGCCTCGTCGAGCGGAAGCTCGTGCTGTGGTATTACTTCGCCGCGCTCACCTACCTCATCGTGTCGATGTTGGGCGGATTGTTGATGGCGCTGCAACTCATTCAGTGCAATGAGCTGCAAGGGATCGAGCTCCTGTCGCCGGGGCGGTGGCGAATGTTGCACACGAACGCCATCGCGTACGGCTTCTTGGCCAATGCATTCCTCGGCACGCTGCACTGGGCGATCCCGCGGCTCACGATGCGGCCCGTGTTGAGCAAGCCGCTGTCGTATCTGATCTTCGCCGCGTGGCAGATCGTGGTCGTCAGCACGGCGGTGGGGATTTTGCTCGGCCAGGCGCAGGCCGTCGAATGGGGCGAAACGCCGGTCTGGATCGACCCCGTGGCGCTGCTGGGACTGCTGCTTGTGGCGGTCAACTTCATGGCGCCGATCGCCGGGGCGAAAGGGCCGATGTACGTCTCGTTGTGGTATTTCATGGCCGCGTTCGTCTGGACCTTTTTGACTTATGCGATGGGGAATTTCATTCCGCAGTACGTCGTCTGCGGCACGAACGCCGGTGCGATCGCGGGATTGTTTATCCACGATCTCGTCGGGCTGTTCGTCACGCCGCTCGGCTGGGGTTTGATGTACTACTTCGTGCCGATTCTGCTCAAGAAGCCGATCTGGAGTCACGGATTGTCGCTCGTCGGCTTCTGGGGCTTGGCGTTCTTCTATCCGTTGCAAGGGATTCACCACTTCCTCTACACGCCGATCCCGATGTTCTTGCAGTACGGGGCCGTCATTTCGACGATCGCCGTCGAGTTCGTCGTCGCCACGGTCATCGTCAACTTCTTCGGGACGTTATACGGCTCGGGGCGAGCGGTCGTCACGAACTTGCCGATCCGCTGGTTCTATACCGGCATGATTCTGTACTTCGTCACCTGCTTTCAATGCGCGTTGCAAGTGACGCTGACGTTCCAGCAGCTGATTCACTTCACCGACTGGGTCGTCGGCCACGCGCATCTCGTCATGTTCGGCGTGTTCAGCCAATGGTTGCTCGGCATCATGACGTACTTGATCCCGCGCCTGACCGGCAAGGAATGGTACAGCCGGACGTTGTGCGAATGGCACTACTGGCTCTCGGCGACGAGCATCGTCGTGATGTTCTTGGACCTGACGATGGCCGGGCTGTTTCAAGGTTGGTCGTGGAGCAGCATGCAGTACTGGGACCATTCGACGCAGGTCTCGCAACCTTTCTGGATCGTGCGCGTCTTCGCCGGCTTGGCGATGTTCAGCGGACAGATCGTGTTCATCTACAACATCTACCGCACGCTGAGCGGCCCACGAACGGCGCCGGCGACGGGACTGCAACCCGCAACGGCGTAAAGTCGTCGCGATCGGATCGTTACTCCTCATCACCCTCCACTGCACGCGACTATGTTTGAAAGTAAAGCAGGCGTTCTGTTCATCGGCGGGCTCGGGTTCTTTGTGCTGGCCTTTATCGCCAACGGCGCCGTCCCGATGCTCATGTATCGCGACATGCCGGAGCAGACGGTGCACGAAGTCGTGAACCCGAACGTGATGTATCAGTTCGAGGATTTGAATCGCCGCTTCCCCGAGGCGTTCAAGAAGTACGTCGGCGATGCGGCCGCCGAGAAGTGGGACGACAAGCAGTGGAACGAGCACTGCGCCCAACTACTCAAGGAAGGTCGCGATATTTACGTCGGCGAAGGTTGCTGGCACTGTCACAGTCAGTTCGTCCGTCCCGTTTCGAATGAGTCGCTCCGCTACGGTCCCGTCGCCAAGACGGAGGAGTATCAGAATGAGTTGCAACGACCGGTCTTGTTCGGCACGCGTCGCGTCGGTCCCGATCTGTCGCGCGAAGGGGGCCGTCGTTCAAGCGACTGGCATGCCGTCCATTTTCTCAATCCCCCGCTGCTCTCGCCCCACTCGCCGATGCCGCGCTACACTTGGTTCTTCGACGAAGGGAACGCCGGCAAACCGAATCGCCGCGGACTGGCGATCATGACCTATGTGCAATGGCTCGGCTCGTGGTTGGAAAGCTATCCGTACTTTGAAGATTACCAAGCGACGTCGAATCTGAACCCCGAGCCGGCCGCCGCCGCTCCGAAGGCCGCGACGCCGTAGTCTGCGTGTGACATCTCATCTGTGACCAATGTATCCCGAGAACTTTTCCTATGCCTGCGCCCAATCGTCGTAAGAACCGTGTTTGGACCGTCGTGACGGTGCTGTTCTTTCTCGGGCCGGCAATGTTCGGTTTCGGCACGAAGTTCTACGAGCTTGTGCAGGTCTTTCGCGGCGATGCCTCGGGGGCGTTCGCCGTGACGCCGATCGTGAACTATCTGCTGGCCGGTTGCGGCTTCTTGTTGCTCTTCGGCTGGGCGGCGAAAAACGGCATGTTTCGCGATATCGAACAGCCGAAGTTTCTCATGCTCGAAAACGAGAATCGTCTCGATGCCGTCGAACGGTCCGCCGCGCCGCACGCTTGATCCGACGGCTCCGCTATTTCGCTAAGGATTTGTCGCTCATGCCGACTTCGAACTCGCAATCGCCTCAGGCCGAACATCAGCATCACCGTTACGTCACGAACAGCATTCCCTGGTACGTGCGGTTGGTGTGGGTCGGTTTTTGGGCCTTCGCCATTTATTACACGATCCAGTATCTGTTCCCGGCCTTGCAGGGAGAACTCGTCATTCCGCCGAGCCCGCCGCAGTAGTGTCGCGGTGCGACGGTAGTTTGGATTCACGAGACGACGATGGCGATCCCCCCTTCTCCGTTCTGCGCGCATTGCGGCTTGCCGATACCGGGCGTTGCGATCGCTGCGCCGGTCGGAGAAGTCGACGAGCCGGAGTACTGCTGCTTCGGTTGTAGTCTGGCGGCGGCCGCAGATCGCGAGCGCATCGTCGACGGCGAGATCGGCGCGACCTGCTTTCGCTTGGCCCTGTCGGTCTTTCTGTCGCTCAACGTGATGATCTTCACGATGTGGCTCTGGACGCAGGAGATCTACGGCAGCGAAGGAACGAACGGCACGGCGACGGCCGTCTTGCTTTGGAGCGTCTGTCGCTATCTTTGCCTCGTCTTTTCGTTACCCGTGTTGTGGATGCTCGGCGGACCGGTGGCCGAGGGGGCGTGGAAGTCGCTGCGGCGCGGCGTGCCGACGACCGATCTGTTGCTCGTCGCCGGAACGTTGGCGGCCTATGCCTACTCGGTCGTGTCGACGGTCCGCGGCTCGGGACCGGTTTACTTCGAAATCGGCTGCGCGGTGCTGGTACTTGTGACGCTGGGACGCTGGCTCGAAGCGCGCGGCAAGCAGCAGGCGGTCGCAGCCCTCACCTCTTTGGAAAAGCTCCTCCCCGCCGAGGTTCGTCGCTACGACGGCGATGAGCTGCGGAGCGTGCCGCTCGATGCAGTCCAAATCGGCGATCGACTGCACGTCGTCGCCGGCGAGCGGTTGCCGACCGACGGCCGGATTGTGCGCGGCGTCGCCTCGATCGATGCCCAACTGTTGACCGGCGAGAGTCGGCCGATCGTGCGCGAGCCGGGCGACTCCGTGCTCGGGGGAACCCTCAATCTCGACGGCGATCTGACGATCGAGGTGACTGCATCGCCGCGCGGCGGCAGTTGGCAACGGCTACTCGATTGTCTGCGGGCTGCACGACAGATGAAGGGCCGATATCAGCAACTGGCTGATCGTGTTGCGGCCTGGTTCATGCCGGCCGTCGGCGTCGTCGCGCTGGCGACGTTCGCCTATCACACGACGCACTATGGTTTAGATCGCGGCCTGTTGGCGGCCTTGGCGGTCGTGCTGGTCGCGTGTCCCTGCGCTTTGGGGTTGGCGACGCCGTTGGCGGTGTGGGCCGCGTTGGGGACCGCCGCCCGCGCGCAGGTCTTGTTCCGTCATGGGGAGGCCTTGGAACGACTCGCAGGCGTGCGCGTCTTCGGCTTCGATAAAACAGGAACGTTGACCGACGGGCAACCGAGCGTCGAGCAGTTGGCTGTAGCCGATGAGACGTTGCTCGCGGAGATTCTCGGGCGAACGTTAGCGACCGCCTCGGCCACGACGCACGATCTCTCGCGAGCGCTAGTCGCTTACTGTCGCACGCGGCACGTCGGGCCGGTGCCGTCGTGCAACGTCCGGACCTTGCCAGGGCGCGGACTGGAAGCTTCGTTCGTCGAACTCGCGACGCCCCTCTGGCTCGGCAGCGAACGCCTGATGCGGGAACGCGAATTGAAAGTGCCCCGCGCGATCGCCGCGGCTCTGCAACGTTTTCGCCACCAAGCCGTACCGTTTACATGCGTCGGCTGGAACGGTGAGGTTCAAGCGGTCTTTAGTTTCCGCGAACAGCTGCGCACGAGTTCACGCCCTGCGCTGGCTGCGTGCCGCGACGCCGGTTTGGCGGTGGAAGTGCTCACCGGCGACCATGCGGCCCGCGGACAACTGCTGGGGCGCGAACTCAGCGTCGTCGTTTGGGCGGAGCTTTTGCCCGAGGATAAAGTTCGCCGGCTCGTGGCGTTGCGATCGAAGGTCGGTCCGATCGCGATGATCGGCGACGGCATGAACGACGCTCCGGCGTTGAGCGCCGCCGACGTCGGGATGGCGCTCGGCTGCGGGGCCGACGTCTCGCAGCAGTCAGCCGACGTCTGCTTGTTGGGGAACGATCTGAGTCGCGCCCCGTGGGCTTACGGCTTGGCGCGACAGACGATTCGGATCGTGCGACAGAATCTCTTTTGGACGTTCGCATACAATCTCGTCGCCCTAGCGTTGGCGGCGAGCGGCCGATTGAACCCGATCTGGGCCGCGGCGGCGATGGCGGCCGGCGGTTTTTGGGTCGTCGGCAACTCACTGCGTTTGGCGCACTATCCGTTGCCCGTCGAGCCGTCGGCGGACGAACTTGCAGTGACGCCGCAACGCGACGCTTCGATCTCGCAGACGTCGCCGGAGTCGGTGCCATGATGGAACTCCCGCTCGTAGCGCTCGGCGGATTGCTCGGCTCGGCGCATTGCGTCGGCATGTGCGGTAGTTTTGCGCTGCGACTTGGGGCCGACGCGACGTCGTGGCGGGCGAATCTGCTACGGCAGACGATCTACGGCGGCGGACGATTGTTTAGCTACGCCGTGCTCGGCGCGGCGGCGGGTTACGGCGGACGGCAGCTGATTCACGCCACGTCGGTCGTCAACGTTCAGGCCTGGCTGGCGGTGATCGCCGGCGGCTTCTTGGTCTGGCAAGGATTGCAGTCGACCGGCTTGCTGCGTCGTCGCGCGGTGCGCGCCGGCAATCTCACATGCTTGGGGCCGGGCTTGATCGGCACGTTATTGCAGACGCGCGGCTTCACGGCGCCGTTGCTCGCCGGCGTGCTGACGGGCTTGCTGCCGTGCGGATTGGTCTACGCGTTTCTTGCGCTGGCCGTCAGCAGCGGGACGTTGCCGTGGGGTATGGCGACGATGGTTTGCTTCGGCCTCGGTACGTTGCCGTTGATGACCGCGTTGGGAATGGGAACCGCGTTGCTGGGGCTGGTCGGACGTCGGCGCATGCTGCAGTTTGCAGCTTGGTGCGTCGTGCTCACGGGGACGTTGTCGATCGTTCGCGGCGCGGGGGTGCTGCAGGCCGAGCCGGTCGCAGAGCAAACGGCACCCGCCTGTCCGCTCTGTTTGGAACGTTGAAATCGCAAACGACCGACGATGTTAGCCGTTCGGCCGCGTCGTGCTCGGCGTCGCGGCTCGCGACGTTTCGGCACTCGGTTCTTCGATCGCCATCGTCGCCGCGCCGATGACGAGCCCGGCGAGCAAGAAGAGCAAGACCAGCAGGCCGACGCCGTAAACGGTTTGGTTCGCTTCGTCGATGCGGACGGTTCGGCCGAGCCGTTTGGTCAGCCGTTGCCCGACGACGCCGCAGACCCAACTCCAGTGCAGCATCACGTGAAACAACACGAGCAGCGCGAACAGCGCAAAGAGATTGAACCAAGCGGCGACCCAAGCGTCGTACCCCGAGCCCCAGAGGGTCCAGCCGTCGGCCTGCGTACCGGGAGGGAACACGAACCGCACGATAAGGGCGACGATACTCAAGCCGGCAAAGGTCCCGAGCAACAGCGTATCGAGCAGAAAATTGAGCAGCGTGCGAGACATACAATCTACCAGAAAAGTGCCGATCCTCGAGGTGTGATTCGCCGCCGAACTAAACCGCCGCGATGCGGACTCGCGCCGACTCGAACCGTTTGCGAATCATACTCGGCTCAGACGTTCGACAAGGGTGAGAAATTGCGGAACGTTGAACGGCTTGTAGCAGATGGCGTCCGCCTCCGCGCTTTGTAACCGTTCCCGAGATATCTCGGCCTGAAAGCCGGTCATCAGGATCGTGCGGGCCTGCGATTCGACCTGCTTCACCGCGCGAAAGACTTCGGTCCCGTCGCCGTCGGGGAGTCGCATATCGATCAAAACGATCTGAAAGCCGCCGTCCTGCAGCCGCTCGGTCGCCGAATGGATGTCGTGGGCGATGCTCACGCGGAAGCCGCGCTCCCAGAGCAGATCCCAGAGATTCGCACAAAGGTCGACGTCGTCGTCGACAAGCAGAACGACCGGCAATCTGAGCGCCTGATCGAAGAGCGACAGCAAATGCTTCAGGTCGAGCGGCTTCGGAACGATCTGCCACATGCCGCTCTTGCGACTCTCTTCGGCGCGGGGATGATTCGGAAAGGCGGTGGCCAAAACGGCGACCGTCTCGGGATGCCGTCGCTTGATCTCTTGATACAGCGACACGCCGTCCATGTCGGGCATCATCAGATCGAGCAACGCGACGTCGAACCGCGCGTGCTCGAGCTTCGCCAGCGCCGTCGCTCCGTCGTAGGCCGTGTCGACCGTGTAGCCGAGGTCGGAAAAAATGTCGGCTAAGTTGCGGCAGGTGTCCGCTTCGTCGTCGACGATCAGTAAGGTGGGTGCGCGATTCATCGTCAGGAAGATTGCTCGTTCGTCTGCGCTTTTAATCGGACGCGGAAGGTGCTGCCGCGACCCCATTCGCTTTGCACGCGCAGCGTCCCTTCGTGTTTATCCACGATCGCCTTCGCCAGAGCCAGCCCGAGCCCGAGTCCCCGGGCTTTCGTGGAGTAGAGCGGTTCCATGATCCGGAGCAACTTGTCGGCGGGGATGCCCGTGCCGGTGTCGGTGAATTCGATTTCGACGTCGTCGTCGAGCTGTTGCCCTCGAATCGTCAGGCGGCCCTGGCCCGACATCGCATCGCGGGCATTGCGAATCAGATTGCCGAAGACGATGCGCAGTTGATTCGCGTCCCCCAGGGCGGCAGGGAGCCCCGGCGCTAAATCCAGTTCGACGTCAATCGCCGCGGGGAGATGTTCCGTTTCGAGAACCTGACGCAGGCAATCGTGCAAAGAGAACGGAATCAACTGCGGATGCGGGAGCTTGGCAAAGTTCGAGAGCGCCGTGATCGCGTCGTCGGCAACGGTCACATGCTGCTCGATGCGTCGTAAGTGTTCGCCGACTTTCTCGGGCGAGGCATTGCGGGCGTTCAGCAGATAATAGGCCGAGGTCTTGATGACGTTCAGCGGATTGCGCAGTTCATGGGCCACGCCGCCGGCGATCTGCCCGATGGCGGCTAGGCGTTCGTCGCGCCGTCGCCGTTCCAAGTGCTCGGCTTGGTAGGCGTCTTCGATCTTCGCCAGATCGAGATCGAGCAGCTTGTCGAGCGATTGGATCGTTTCGATCAGACTGAGCTGATCCCCTTGCCAAGTCCGGCCGAGCGCGCCGATGAGCCCATTGCGGAGTCGCGAGAGAGCGACGTTCGTGTAGACCTGATCGAGTCCGATCTCGACGTGACGCATGCCGACGCGCCAACGACGGACGACGTAAGCCTGATCGTACGGGCCCGCCAGCAGTTCCCGGAGCCATTGGATGAGCGACTGCTTGAGGCGATCGATCTGTCGGTCGCCGCCGGTGATGACGTTGCTCGCCGCCGGATGCCGTTGAATCTCGCGATAGAAATCGTCGATCAGGCCGGGAAGAAACGAATCGAGGGGACTGGCCAGCGCTTGCACGCGGCGCGCGTCGTCGGCATCCCAGCCGACGTACGACTGCAACTCTCGATATCGGGCCAGCAGGCCGTCTGCGTCCATCACCATCTGCCTAAGGTTTCATATCTGTCGCGAAAGCTATGCGCTTATCTTAATGCAATCGAACGACATAAGGAGCACCGCAGTTCATAACGATTTCGTCGAGTCGGCTCGGTCGGCGCAGGCGACTCGGAAATCAGCTATATTCGGCGGTTTGCCGAAACCCTCCGGCTGCGGAGGTTGAGTTCGCATGCAGGCGACATTAGTCTTGTTTCGCAGCGGATCACGGCAGCCGAGCAGATGCTGGATTCCATCACAAACGGATCGTCGCGGATGAATCGCCATATTCTCGCCGTCGAAGACGATGCCGACGCTCTGGCGAACCTGCACGATATTCTGGAACTCGATGGGTTCCAAGTGACCGGGGCCGGGTCGATCAAAGCCGCGATGGACCGCCGCAACTGGTCGGACTTCGCCGTCATCTTGCTCGATCGCAAGTTGCCGGACGGCACGGCCGAAGAGGTCTTGCCGCTGATTCGCGCCGCGGCTCCGCGGGCGGCGATCATCGTCATCACGGGCCATGCCGATCTGAACGGCACGATCGCGGCGTTGCGCTCCGGGGCGTCGGACTACTTGCTCAAGCCGGTGAATCCCGACTTGCTGCGGGCTGCGGTCATGCGGGCCGTCAAGTTGCTTGAGATGGAAGAGAAGATCGTGCAGTCGGAGCGCCTCGCCGCTATCGGGCAGATGATGACCGTGCTGACGCACGAGAGCGGCAACGTGCTGGCGCGGGGCAATGCTTTGCTAGAAATGTTGGCGACGGAAGTCGAAGATCGACCGGCGGCCGTCGAGTTGATCGGTCGTTTGGAAAAGGCCCATCTCGATCTGCGCCGCTTGTATGAAGAGGTGCGGAACTATGCCGCGCCGATCGAGCTGGATTGCGAACGGTGGGACTTGGGCTCCGTCTGGCGGCAGACATGGCGCAACGTGACGAGCGCGAAAGAGCACGGCAAGAAATGTTCGCTGACCGAGCAGGTCGCCGGAGTCGACTTGCGGTGCGAAGTCGATAGCTTCCGCTTCGATCAGGTTTTTCGGAACCTGTTTGATAATGCCATCGCGGCCGGCCCCGATCCAGTTTCGATCGAGGTGAGTTGCTCAGAAGCGGAGTTGTCGGGCAAGCCCGCGCTGCGAATCGGAGTGCGCGACAACGGCCCGGGGCTGACGCCGACGCAGGCGAAGCGCGTGTTTACCCCTTTCTACACGACGAAACCGAAAGGAACGGGGCTCGGGCTGGCGATTGTGGCTCGCATCGTCGAAGCTCATCACGGCGAGATCACCGTGCAGAGCGAATCGGGCTGCGGGGCGGAGTTCGTCATCACGGTTCCGCGCCGAAGTCGTCGTCATGACGAGCCGACATCCGATCCCGCGTTGGCGTCGTCGCTTCCTACGAATCTCTAAACCACGAACAGCGCGATTACGATGGCTGCTTTGAGTGACTTGCTGCTGGTCGATGACGACGACGATTTTCGCAGCGCGCTCGCGCAGCGATTCACGCGGCGCGGCTATCAGGTGCAAGATGCCCCCGACGGCGTCGCCGCCTTGGCCGAGGTCGAACGTCGTCAATTTGCGGCGGCCGTCATCGACCTGATGATGCCGAAGATGTCGGGCTTGGAGTTGCTGGAGAAGCTTAAGGCAGCCGATCCCGAGTGCGAAGTGATCATGCTCACCGGCTCGGCGACGGTCGAGACGGCCGTCAAAGCGATGAAGCTGGGGGCGTACGACTATCTGACGAAGCCGTGCGTAATGGCCGAGCTCGATGCGCTGGTCGACAAGGCGGTTGAGCGTCGCCAGCTTGCCAAAGAGAACTTGCGGCTCAAGGCGATCTTGCAGCAACGGCAGCCGCAATCGGAAATGATCGGGGAGTCGCCGGCCTTGAAGGACGTGTGGCGACTCATCGAACGAGCCGGCCCGACTGACAAGGCGATTCTGATTCAAGGCGAAAGCGGCACCGGCAAGGAGCTGGTTGCCCGGGCTTTGCACCGACGCAGCACGCGCGCCGATCAACCGTTGGTGACGATCAACTGCGCGGCCCTGTCGGAAACGTTGTTGGAAAGTGAACTCTTCGGTCACGAGAAAGGGGCCTTCACCGGCGCGGTGGCGACGAAGCCCGGCTTTTTCGAAATCGCCGACGGCGGCACGCTCTTCATTGACGAAATCGGCGAGATGCCCGGCTCGTTGCAAGCCAAGTTACTTCGCGTCTTGGAAGACGGATCGATGCGGCGCGTCGGCTCGATCAAGGAACGACGCGTCGACGTTCGCTTGATCGCCGCGACGAATCGCAACATGGCGGACGAGGTGAAGGCCGGACGGTTTCGCGAGGATTTGTACTACCGGATCAACGTCTTGTCGTTGGAGCTGCCGCCGTTGCGAGAGCGCAAAGAAGACGTGCCGCTGTTGACGAAGCATTTTCTCGGTCCCGATTGGGCGATCGAGCCGCAGGCACTGCAAGCAATCGAGCGCTACGACTGGCCGGGAAACATTCGCCAATTGATCAACGTCGTCGATCGGGCGAAGATTCTGGCTGACGATCATGAGGTTCTGTTGGAAGATCTGCCGCATGAGGTTGTCGCCGGGGTGGCGGAGAAATCGTCGGCTCCGTCTCCTGCCGTCGTCGATCTCTCAAACCTGCAAACGGATGATCTTTCGGCGCTGCAGCGAGCGCACGTCGTCGAGGTGTTGAACCGCGAGCGCGGGAACAAAGCCCGCGCCGCGCGGGCCTTGGGGGTGAATCGTCGCAGCCTCTATCGCATGCTGGAAAAGTATGGCCTGCATACGACCGACGCCTCCAAGCCCGCGTCGGCCGAGTAGTTCGGGCTCGCCGCCGCCAGCAAGGATGCCCTCGCGCGGGGGACGAAGAGGGTGAGCGATCTTGCGCACTCGATGATCGGTCCGTGCTCAACCGCACGCGAGTCGAATCCTCCTCGTCGCCGCCGTCGCGTTATCTTACCCCGATTCGGCGAGTATCTACCCGGAATCGCGGTCGGCGGCCGCGTGTTGTCAGAAATCCGGTCGGCGGGGATTTGTGGAATGGAGATTGCTTAGAGTTCTTGGCGTCCGGCATTCGGCTACTCCCCTTTCCCCGTTCCATCTCATCTCCTTGCGAGGCGCGTCATGAAATCCGTTCTCTGGGTCGGTTTGTCTCTGTCGATGATCGGACTGGCGACGGTGCGGGGCGAGGAGCCTGCGACGGCGAAAGGGAGCGTCGTTATGGCGAAGAAGCTGGAATACTCGCAGCAACTGCTCAGCGCGCTGATGACTGAGAACTACGACGAAGCGGATCGCAACGTGAAGTTGATGAAGATCTTCACGCGACTCGAAGAGATGTATCGCGGCAAAACGCCCGAGTACAAAGCGCAGCTAAAGAAGTTCCAAGATTCGGTCACGCAACTCTCGGCCGCCGTCGAGGCCAAGCAGCACGACGCCGCGTCGCAGGCCTATCTCGACATGCTGCAATCGTGCATCCAATGTCACAAGACCTTGCAGAAAACCAAGTAGTCCCGCGACGAAGCGCCTTCGGCGGGATGCTCCAGCGAGGATGATGTCATGCCTCCCGTCGATCAACCGTCGTTGCCGATCGACCATGCCGCAGTCGTGCGCCGACTGAGCGATCCGACGATGTACGGCAACCCGCCCGGCGGCGTCCGACGGGTCGAGACGCACATTTCGCAGGTCTTCATCACGGACCGATTCGTCTACAAGTTAAAGAAACCGGTCCGGTTCGATTTTCTTGACTTCAGCACGGTGGAGAAGCGCGAGTTCGCCTGTCGCGAAGAGATGCGGTTGAATCGTCGGATGGCGCCCGACGTCTATTTGGGTGTCGTTCCGCTCACCGCCTCGGCCGATGGCGTGCTGCAATTCTCAGGCGCGGGTCCGACGGTCGACTGGGTCGTAAAAATGCGTCGGCTGCCGGACGAGCGGATGCTCAATGAGTTGATTCGCCGCGGTCGGCTGACCGACGTCGATCGGCGACAGTTGGCGGAATACTTGGGGCGATACTACGCCGCAGCCGCGCCGCTCGTCGTTCGCCCTGACCAATTCATGGACTCGCTGTTGCAGCGGGTGAAAGAGAACCAGCAGGCTCTACTCTCGACGTCGGCCGCCGAGGGGGATCAAGTCCGGCGGCTGCATTCGTTTCAACTACGCCTGCTCCGGTGTCGGCCGCAGGCGTTTCTCGACCGCCTGCTCGACGGTCGGATCATCGACGGTCACGGCGATTTGCGGCCGGAGCATATCTGCCTGCTCGAACCTCCGGCCGTGTTCGACTGCCTGGAATTCAGCGCCGAGCTGCGTTGCGTCGACGTGCTCGATGAGCTCTGCTTCTTGACGATGGAATGCGATCGACTGCAGGCCGACGACGTCGGCGAGCAAGTGCTGCGGACCTACTGTACGCTGGCGCAAGACACGCTCTCCGCGTCGTTGATCGCGTTCTACAAATGCTATCGCGCTTGCGTCCGCGCCAAAGTCGCGGCGTTAAGGGCCGAACAGACGGCGACGGCCGAACGTGAGTCGCAGCAACTTCTCCAGCGGCAGTACCTCGATCTCGCCGACCGCTCCGTGCGCTCGGCCGGTTGTCGTCCGCTGTTGATCGTCGTCTCGGGGCTGATGGGGACCGGCAAATCGACGCTGGCCCGAGCGCTCGGAGAGGAGTTGGCGATCGAGGTTCTGCGGACCGACGAACTCCGCGAGGAGCTGCTTCCTAAAGATCATCAGACCGCGGCGTTCGGCGAAGGCCGCTACACGCCGGAAGCGCGCGAACATGTGTATTCCGAGTTGTTTCGGCGGGCCGATCACCGGTTAGCGCAAGGGACGTCGATCTTGCTCGACGGCACCTTTAGCCAAGCCACGGTCCGGCAAGCGGCGCGGGATTGCGGCCGAGCGCGCGACGCCGACGTCGTGGAGATCGAATGCGTCTGCCCTCGCGAGATTGCTTTGCAAAGGATTCGATCGCGCCTCGGACAAGCCCAGGCCGATGTCTCCGAGGCGCGGCCGGAACTATATGATCGGCAAGTCGCCGAGCGCGAGGCGAGCGCCGCTTCAGCGTCGACCGTAACGATCGAGACGACGATGCCGCTGCACACACAGCTCGCAAACGTGTTCGCCGCGCTGCCGGCGATGGCTTAATCGCTGCCGTTGTCGGCGACTTCGTCGAGTTATAGCGTCATCAGCACGGTGCCGAACATCATCAGCGTCCCCATGACGACGATCGCCAGCAGCACGCCCGTGACGCTACGGCCCGCGAAGAGATCTTCTTCAAGCATCGCGCGACGGTCGTCCGGCGAGAACGTCCGGAACGTCGCGCCTAACGAAGATTCATCGGCTAGTAAGTTCGCGATCGGGTCGACGTGCGACATGGCGGGCACTCACTCTCTGCGTTATTAACTTGGCCGTGCCTCGTCGTCGAAGCATTCCCCGGCCAATTCTTCTAACGCATCTCACGTGCCGAATCGGCCCGCGTTGAGAATGTCGCTCGGACTCGTCTCGGTAATTCTCGCGTGCCAATGACTTACGACGAATAAGACGTTTTGCAGTCGGACGCGAGCCATGAACCGTCGCCGTGCGGCTCCGAGACGTCTCCGCACGCGTGAGACGTGCGAGCACATTCGTCGGCACGGCGACGACGCGGCGACGTAACTACATCGACATGCTTTGCGAGTCGGCCGCGGCCGTATCGTTCAGCGTAATCTGGTATCGCTCTAACAATCGATACAAGCTCCGTCGGTTCACTCCCAAAGTCCGCGCGGTGCGGGCTTTGTTACCTCGTTCACGCCGCAGCATTTCGACGATATGCGCCCGTTCGAGCGACGCTAACGTCGTGTCGGCTTGGGTGAACGGAATCGTGGGAGAATGCGCAGCCGCCGCCGGTGCCGCTAGCTGAGTCACGTCGCGCGGCAGGTCTTGGAGTCGCACCAGGTTGTCGTCGGCCAGAATCTTGGCGCGATCGATGGCATTGCTCAGTTGCCGGATATTGCCCGGCCACGAATAACGTTCGATCGCGATCTGCGCCGCCGGTTCGATGCGCCATTGCGGACCGAGAAACTTCTGCACGAGCGGGCCGATGTCGCCGGCCCGTTCGCGGAGCGGCGGCAGTTGCAGCGACATCACGTTGATGCGGTAGTACAAATCCTCACGGAAGCGACCGGCTTTGACTTCCGCCGCCAGATCGCGATTCGTGGCGGCCAGCAGTCGGACGTCGACGCGTCGTTCGGTGAGCGAGCCGATCCGCCGCATCGAACCGTCTTCCAACACGCGCAGCAGTTTGGGTTGCAACGAGCCGGGCATCTCGCCGATCTCGTCGATGAACAGCGTGCCGCCGTCGGCGATTTCGAACAGGCCGGGCTTTGCGGCGACGGCCCCGGTAAATGAGCCTTTTTCGTGGCCGAACAGTTCGCTTTCCAACAAGTTCTCGGCCAGCGCCGCGCAGTTGATTACCACCAGCGGTTTGTCGGCCCGCAAGCTGCGACGATGCAACGCACGCGCGACGAGCTCTTTGCCGGTGCCGCTTTCGCCTTGAATCAGGACGGCCTTGTCGGTCGGGCCGGCCCGTTCGATCAGACGATAGACCTCTTGCATGGCCCCCGACTGCCCGATCATATCCGGAGCCGATTGCGAGCGCGCCAAGATCTGCTTTAACTGCAGATTCTCTTTGGCGAGCTGCCGGCGCGCGACGGCTTTGTCGAGCACGACTTCCAGTTCGGTGAGCGGACACGGCTTGGTCAGATAATCAAACACGCCGAGCTTCATCGCTTGCACGGCCGACTCGATCGTCCCCTGCCCGGTCAGCAACACGACTTCGACGTCGGGCTGCAGTGCCTTGAGTCGTTCGGCGAGTTCGACGCCCGACATGCCGGGCATCGCCATATCGAGCAGCGCGACGTCGAAGTGACGACGTTGCGCCGCCTGCAGCGCCGCTTCGCCGTCGCCGGCTTCGGCGACGCGAAAGCCGCGACGGGCCAATCGCCGCACGACGGTCTCGCGGTAGTCGGCTTCGTCATCGACGACGAGTAGGTCGATCGTTTGCGGACTGCGTGCTTCGCTCATGGTGTGATGGAGGAGGGCGGTGTGGGTGGGAGGGAATCGATCGACGTTCGGCACCCGCGCCGAGCACATCGTCGCGGTTCGCAGCGGACTAAATGCAATCGCCGTACCGGATTACGCAGAGCCGGTGCGAACGACGAATAGATGCCGCTTTCCCGCATATATCGTCAAAAGAGGGGCCGAACGGAATGTGCGATCTCGCACGATCGTGCCCTGCCGCCCGTTGCTCACGCGCGCGAGCGGCGCACCGTAATCGCGAAGACCCGCGAAATGCCGAGGGAAAACGTCGCCCACGCGTTCGCGATCGGCCGGCACTCGATTCGCATTGATTATCCACGGCGAGGCAAAACGCCGGTCGTTCGTCATCTGGGCGACGCTGCGAAACTTGGTGCGAGCAGTGAATCTTTGTGCGAGGCAGTAAAACATGAAACTGAAAACGATTGTGTTCCCCTGCGATTTCTCCTCCAAAGGAAACGAAGCCCTGGAGTACGCGACGACGTTGGCGCGCGAAAGCGGAGCGCGGCTGCTGATCGTGCATGTGCAAGAACCGCCCATTGCTTATGCCGAAGGGGCTTTCTACTACGGAATTCCGGACCCCGATCCGGATGCCCTCCGCGGCATGTTGCAGCAGGTCAAGCCGCACGACGCGTCGGTAACGTGTGAACATCGATTTGTGCAGGGTGATCCGGCATCGCAGATCGTGGAGTTGGCGACGAAAGAACAGGCCGACCTGATCGTGATGAGCAGCCACGGTCGCACCGGACTCGGTCGGCTGATCATGGGAAGCGTGGCCGAAAGCGTGCTGCGTCAGGCGGCCTGCCCGGTGCTGGTCGTCAAACCGAACACGCAAGTTGCGTCGGCCGCGACCGTAGGGAGCAAGGGATGAGCAACGACTTTCACGTTCACGAAGTGAATCCCTACTACGTGCAGGCGGTCGGCGAGCATCGCGACTTGCATGCGGCCGTCGAGCGGATTCGGCAGGTGCTCGAAGGGCGCGCCGAACGGGACGCCGCGACGGCCGACGTCGCCGCCGCCAAGGCTTTGATCCTCGCCCTGCGCGAGCGACTGGCTCGCCACTTTGCCCAAGAGGAAGAAGGGGGCTATCTCGACGAGGCCGTCACGCGCGTACCGAAAATGGCGCCGCAAGCGAGGAGTTTGCAGCGACAGCATCACGAGTTTTTGGATCTGGCCGATGCGATGCTCGCCGACGCCGGCGGCGACGAGGCGGCTCCGGTCGTCTGGTCGAAGCTGAAGTCCGACTACGTCTCGTTTGCCAAGCGACTGAGTGCGCACGAAGCGGCCGAAGACGTGCTGCTGCAACGGGCCTTTAACGAGGACCCGGGAACGGAATTGTAACGGCCGTGGATCATCCTCCTCGGCATCTGAGCTTACTGAAATCAACTTAGCAGGAGTCCCCTATGTATCGTCGCTTGCTCGCCGTCGCCGTACTCGTTGCCGTTTCGCTCGTTGCCGTCTCGGGTCGGTCGGAGCAACCGAATCAGGTGGCGCCGTTCATGAAGCTGAAGTTAAATCATGCGCAGACCTTGCTCGAAGGGATTGCGCTGGAAGATTTCGCGTCGATCGAGAAGAACGCGCAGCAGTTGAGCCTGCTCAGCCAAGATGAACGTTGGCAGATTTTGCAGACGCCTGCGTACTTGCAATACAGCATCGAGTTCCGTCGGACCGCCGACGAACTCGGTGCCGCGGCGCGCAAGCACAATCTCGACGGCACCGCGTTGGCCTACGTCGCCCTCACGCTGAAGTGCGTCGAATGTCACAAGCACGTCCGCGACGTTCGTCGGGCGAGCCTGGACGATTTGAAGCCGATTTATTTGGGCAGCTTGTTGCCGCAAGGACCGCCGGCCAAGTAGTCGTCGAAGCGGCATCCGCTCGCAGCGAACGTTTCTTCTAGCTTTTAAACAGCATCCTCTCAGGACCGATACGATGAAAAACAGCGCCGGCGTGTGGATCGATCAGAAGAATGCCAAGGTCGCCTACCTGGACGAGGCGAAGAAAACGGTCGCGAAGTACTCGATCGAAGCCGACGATGCCGGCAAAACCGTCGCGGCCAAGCGTGCGAAAGCGTCGTACACACCGAACGATTTCGTCGCCGAAGATCGTCTTGAACGCAAGCAGGCAGCGCTCCGCAAGAAGCTCTACGATCAGGTGATCGCCGACCTGCAAGACGTCGAGTCGGTGCTGATCGTCGGTCCCGGCGAGGCGAAGTTGGAGTTTCAGAAACGTCTGCGGAGCAAAAAGCTGCGGACGATCGTCGTCAAGACGGAGTCGACCGACAAGCTGACCGATCGCCAGCTGATTGCCTACGTGCGCAAGTTTTTCCAGGCGGCGCCGCCCCGCAAGACCGTCCGACGGGCGTAGCGCAAGAGTGCGACGAGCACCGGTCGCGGACTTGCGCAACGGCCGGATCCGGCGCACTCCTGGGACCCCTAGCGATGCGGTTGTTGCGACGTTTCGACGATCGCCGCGGCGCACGGATGCGCCGTGTCAGGCGGTTTTGGGTCGCCGGTCGGCGGTGGGGTGCGCTTGGTTTTCCGCGACGGCTTCGCTAGAACTCCAGTCGGTATCGACAGGGACGTTTCCGGCGGGGAGTGTGCGGATGAAGGAGCCTGATGCGGCGACGGTCGCGGATCAGCCGGTCACGGTGAACATCGTCCGCACGGTTCGGCCGGGGCGCGAAGCTGAGTTCGAAATCTTGATGCGGGCCTTTATCCCGCTGGCCCTAACCTTTCCCGGGCATCTGGGCGTGCACGTCGTGAAGCCGGCGGCGCAGGCCTCTCGCGACTATCACATCATCATTAAGTTTGCGACCGGCGAACAGTGGCGGAGCTTTCAGGCTTGGCCCGAGTATGAACAATTTCGCACGATGATCGAGCCGTTGCTGGAACGGGAGCCGTGCGTGAGGGAGATGTCGGGACTGGAGAGTTGGATCACGATGCCGCATGCCGCGACGTTGCGTCCCCTGCCCCGCTGGAAGATGGCGACCGTCACGTTGCTGGCCGTCTATCCGACAAGCCTGTTCATTACCGAGTTCCTTCGGCCCCGGCTGCTGCACTGGCCCGTCGCGGCGCAGAGTTTGATCTATGCGATGTGCACGGTCGGCTTGCTGACGTGGGTGATCATGCCGCTGCTGACCCGGTGGCTGGCGCGCTGGCTCTATCCGCGTTAGTAGCCGTCGTGCGCCGCGGCGTGGAGTTGCGCCTGCTCGGCGACGGTCAGGCCGGTGAGCTTGTCGGCGTCGAACGAATGGTCGCGGGTGAGGTGCGTCCAATACGTCATGCCGCTGACGCCGGCCTCGGGCGGGTCGATCGTCTTAAGCCAGATGCGGAGTTCGTCGGCCTTCAAGCTGCGGAGCCAGCGACTCGGCGGGCGACCGTGGCGGGCGCGACGCTTGGGATCGGGCGAGCCCGGCTCCCCTTCGTCCTCTTCTTCTTCGGCTTCCGGTTCGTCGTCGGAGTCGGTCTCCGGATCGGCGGCAACTTGGCCGGAACCGAGCGTCGCGGCGGCCAGACGATCGAGCGCGTTGATTCGCAACGCCTCGCCGACCTGGAACATCCCCAGGCTCACCCAGAATAAGAATCTGCGTCGCTGCATGTGCGCCACCCTGACGAACCCGATTGCGAAGGGCTAAACCCTAACAATTCTAGGTTAATCCGTGCGGCCGCCGGTTGTAGCGACTTTTCAGAATGAAGCGGCGGCGGGGCGATTTCGACCGTCGCTACTTTTGGGCCTCAGCCTGCTTCTTGATACCGGCGAGTCCTTCTTCGAACTGGCCGCCGACCATCGAGTCCATGAAGCCGACCAGGTTCATCGCCTTGCTCATGAAGTTCGCTTTGCCCCACATGCTCCAGGTGACGACCGTCAGGTTCCCTTCGGGCACGAAGGTGAACTCGACGTCGTTGGCGCAGGCGAACGGTTTGACGAAATCGAGTTTGATGTGGATCGTTTCGTTCGGCTTGCTCTCGGTGATCGTCGCGCTCCCTTCGCCGACGTCACTGTTGCCGACCCAGGCTTGCTTCGCCCCGACGCCCGACTCGGGACCCGAGTAGGTTTGCTTCATCGCCGGGTCGAGCTTCGCCCACGGCGACCATGCTTCCCACTTATGGAAGTCGTTCACTTGCGCAAAGGCGGCGGCCGGCGGTGCGTTGACCTTGGTCCAGCGCGTGACCTTGAATTCGTCCGGTTGCATCGAAATCGCAATCGCCAGCGCGGCACCGAACAATAGCAGGATGAGCAGGATCTTTTTCAACATCGGGACGACTCCGCGAGAGGCGAGGCAAACGAATTGGGCGACGGACGCGATTGTACGATCGCTCCCCATTCGGCCACAAGCGGGCCTGCATTCCGCGCTAGTTTCGCAAGGCCGCGAAGCAAGCAGTCGCGGCGGCTTGTTTGACTGCATTCCTTGACTGCGGTCCCTGCGGCTGCGTAGAACGGAACGCGTGGCCTACTTTTTTCGATCGGCCGTGCCGCATGTTTGCCAGGGGTCGCCGCTATTTTTGCCGCTTACTTAGTTGCGTTTACCGAGCACGGAACCTTGCGCGAGCGCGTG
>CAMCTH010000002.1 GCA_945877965.1 Planctomicrobium piriforme
TAAGCGGGTTCTTTTCGGCGGCGCGACGGTGGAACCGCTTACTGACGTGCGCGGCTCGGACGGAGCTTGCGTTACGCCGAGACGGCGGCGGCTTGCGAGATGCGCCAGTCGACGAGTTGCAGTTCGACGGTTCGTCGGCCGCGGAACTCGTTGATGATCGGCCGGAAGGCGACGTCGATCGGGCCGTCGATCTTGTCGAGTTCATCGGCCCATTCTCCTTGGCCGAACGCGACGGCGCGCATCGACGTGCGAAACTGCGAGAGCTTCAAGGACAAATGACGTCCGCCGCCGCCGATCTTCTTGGCCGGCTCGTCGAGCGTGAGGCCGACGGCGCAGAACGTCGGCCGGGGGTTGCTGTTGCCGAACGGCGCCAGGCGATCGAGTTGATTCATCGCGTCGAGCGTGAGCATGCTCAGCGGCACTTCGGCATCGACGGCGAGTTCGCCGGTTCGCTCGGTCTGCGAAATCTCGCCGGCGGCATACTCGCAGAAGTCGGCGCGGAACGAATCGACGTGGCGTTCCTCGATCTTCAAACCGGCGGCGGCCGCGTGACCGCCGTGTCCGACCAAGTGCTGCGTGCAGGCGGCCAAGGCTCGATGCAGCTCGAAGCCCGGCACGCTGCGGCACGAGCCGATGCCCGGCTTGACGCCGATTTTGTCGAGCGCGATCAAAATGACCGGGCGATGAAACTTTTCCGCCAAGCGACCGGCCGCGATGCCGATCACGCCGGGATGCCAATCGGCGTCGGCCAACACGAAGGCCGCATCGTTCTCGGCATCGAATTTTTCAACAATCTGCTTGTGGGCCGTCAGGTAGATGCTCCGCTCGAGCGTCTGTCGGTTGGAGTTCAACTCTTGCAGATAGTTGGCGAGCTCCGTCGCGCGAGCCGGGTCGGAAGTCGTGAGCAGCGCGAAGCCGAGCTCCGCTTGGCCCAAACGTCCGGCGGCGTTCAACCGCGGGGCGAGCGCGAAGCCGATATCGTCGGAAGCGAGCTTTTCTTTTTGATGCAGTTCGGAGACGCGGAGCAACGCCTGCAGGCCGATGTTCGGCCGAGCGCAGATCTCTTCGAGTCCGCGCGCGACCAAGTAGCGATTCTCATCGACCAGCGGGACGACGTCGGCTACGGTGCCGAGCGCGGCCAAGCCGACGGCCGAGAGCAAGAACTCGCGCATCCGCGGGCTCACGCGCTTCGCTCCTTCAGTCTGCTCGCAGAGCGCCCAGGCGAGTTTGAAGGCGACGCCCGCACCGCTCAACCCGCCGAACGGATAGCTGCTGCCGGGCAAGCGCGGATGGACGATCGCGGCCGCCTCGGGCAACGACGCGGCGAACTCATGGTGATCGGTGATGACGAGTTCGAGGCCCAACTCGCGAGCGGTCGCCGCTTCGGCTACGGCCGAGACGCCGCAATCGACCGTGACGACGAGCTTCGTCCCTTGCGCGGCCAGTGTTCGCAGCGCCTCGTCGTTCAGGCCGTAACCTTCGTCGATTCGATGCGGCACATAGTGATTGACCTCGGCCCCGAGCAGCTTGAGGCATTGCCACAAGAGCGCAGCGGCGGTCATGCCGTCTACGTCGTAGTCGCCGTAGACGGTGATCTTGCGGCGGTCGCGAATCGCCGCGGTGATCGCCTCGCAGGCGGCCGTCATGCCGGGGAGCAAGAACGGATCGCGCAGCCGGCTGAACTTACACTCGAGAAAATCGCGGGCCGTATCGGCGTCGTCGATCCCGCGAGCCAACAGGAGTTGCGCAACGACGGGCGGCACGGAGGCGCGCTGCGACAGCGCAGCAATCCGCGTCGGGTCGTGCGGGTGAATCCGCCAGAGTTTGGCCATGGCGATCCGTCGCGAAGAAGACCGGAGACGAAAGACAAGAGACTGGAGATAAAAGACCGAGGACGCATTCTCCGGTCTGTCGTCTCCAGCCTCTCGTCTCGCAGCTTACTTCTTCTTCTCAAGATGCAGCGTGTGCTTGCGCAGACGCGGGCTATATTTTTTGAGCTTCAGCTTTTCGCCGCCCGTTTTGCGACGCAGCGTGTAGTTGTGATCGCCCGTCTCTTCGCAGACCAGGTGAATGACTTCAACCTTCTTCTTACCCTTCGCCATGACCGACTTCTCCCTGCTGCGCAGACGACTTCCGACGCAGACGGCGTAAACTTGTGTGACCGAGGAACGACCTGCCGGAGCGCTCCGGCGGGCTCAAAAATGCGGACGAGTATTCTAACCCGGCGTCGGCAAACGACGCCAGGGGTCGAAAACACCGCGACGGCCGCAAAACCACGGCCTCGGAAGAGGATTTCGACGCCCGAGCCGGCTTTCGGTGAGGCGAATCGGCGAACCCGACGGTCTGAAGAATTCTTAGTTCGTCAGCATGTCGATCACTTCTACCGCATTCACCACGCGATAGGAGCGGTTCTTGGCGAAGCCGAGGACGACTTCTTGGGCCAATTGCTTGTGATAGAAGCTGCCGACCATGCCGCGAATGATCAGGCGTTGGTCGTCGAGCTCTTCGATCTTCAGTTCCCGTAAATCATAAAACGGGCTGGTGCGCAGGGCGGTCTGCGCATCGTGCTTGATCGAGGCGGAAACGGGGGTACAGACGTCGGCGGACGACATAGGGGGTCCTTCCATGACGATGCAACGGGGCGCGGGTGCGATTCGCCGACTTCCTTGCCAGACATCCTGATGTAGACGGGTCGACGTCCGCGGGGACGGAGACCTGTTCGGCGATTTATGTAGTTTTAAGTAGGGGGTTCGCCGTTCGTCAATCCCCCACCGCCCATTAATATTAGCCTAGCTAATGCTAGCTGAGTTTACCGACCCCGCGGAGGTAGGCGATCACTTCGTCGGCCAGGACGTCGGGCGTTTTAGTCCCTGCAGCTAAGTGCAACTCCGGGTTGGCCGGAGCTTCGTACGGGTCGTCGATGCCGGTGAAGCCTTTGATCTCGCCGGCGCGGGCTTTTTTGTAAAGTCCCTTCGGGTCACGACTTTCGCACACTTCCAACGGAGCGTCGACGAAGACTTCGATGAAGTCGCTGGCAGGCAAGGCGGCCCGGACGGCGTCGCGATCGCGACGGTACGGGCTGATGAACGCCGTCAGGGTGACGAGGCCTGCCTCGGCGAAGAGCCGGGCCACGCTGCCGATGCGGCGGATGTTTTCCACGCGATCCTCGGCCCCGAAACCAAGCCCGAAGCGCTGGGCGAACTCGGGGCCGAACGTCGGCGCGAGCAAGGCCGGCGGGGCGTTGAGGCCGTGACGGACGTTGTCGCCGTCGAGGACGAAGCTTTGCACGCCGCTCTCGAAGAGCTTGCGATCGACCATGTTCGAAACGGTACTCTTGCCGCATCCGCTGAGGCCGGTGAACCAAACGACGCAACCGCGATGCCGATGTTGCCGCTCGCGCTCTTCACGCGAAACACTCGGCTTGTGCCAGACGATGTGGACGTCGGTCATAGGAAATCAGAAGTCAGAAATCAGAAGTCAGAAGTAGAGAAGGATAACGCGTGCCTTCTTCTGATTTCTGAATTTTGATTTCTGACTTCTGCCTTATTCGATTTTTGCTAACTCACACAGCGTCGCGCTCGTCACCGGTTCCGGACAACTCCAGACCAAGAAGAACAGCGCTTCGCGACACCAGCGGCCGGCCGGATGTCCGACAACATAACCGGAACCTTTCGCGGCAGCCAGCGCGGCCTGGGCACTGCGCAGGGCCAACTCATTCGCGCGGCGACGCAACTGGTCGCTCGTCGATACGGTCTGACCTTCGGCCAGGGCTGCGAGCTCCGCGTCGGCCGTGTTCCATTGCTCGCGCAGTCCGGCGACGATCCGTGCCAAGTCGGGTCGCCGCCCCGCTTCGTCGTGCAAGAAATTGATCGCCGCGAGCGCCGTACCAAGCGCCAGGGCCGACGTTTGCAATCCGCCGGTCCCCGCCCCTTTGCCGAATTTCAGCACGTCGGACATGACCGGCGCCATGAGCCAGCGTCGATCGAGCAGCACGCCGTCGCAACGAACCGCACCGGTGCAAGTGGCCGACAGTCCGACCATATCGGCAGGCGGTTCGACCGTGACCCCCGGCAGATCGGTCGGCAGCGCAGCCAGCAGCTGTCGACCGTCGGCCAACACGGCTCCGGTCACGATCCACGCGGAATGTTGCGCGCCGGTCGACCAGGGGATCACGCCGTCCAAGATGTATCCGTCGCCCGTTTCGCGGGCCGTCATCACCGGTTGCGTGTGGCGACGGCTGGTCGTCAGATGCGCGATGCCGACCGACGCATATCGTCGGCCGCTCAGCAGTTCCGGGATCAAAGTCGCTTTCAATTCGTCGTTGTCGCACGCGGCGAACCGGCCGATCACGCCCGTCGGTTGCGTGAGGCAAAACGTCGTCGTTAGGCAGGCGGCGGCCAAGTGCGTGAGTCGCCGCAATACATCGGCTTGCGCGACGACGACTCCGCCGAGTTCCGGCGGCGCGAACCACCGCGTCACCCCCGCCTCGGCGCAGCGACGAAGTTGCTCTCCCGGCCAACGATTCAACCGGTCGGTCTCGTCGGCGTTGCTCCGTAGAAAGTCGAGCAACGCCGCCGGCAGCGCGTCGTCGGCAACGTCGTTCGGGCTGGCAGGGGGTGCCGGCATGGGTGGTGAATGTCTCAAAAGTGCGGTTCAGCTAGTCTTCGTAAACTACGCCTGTTGCTTCAGGATTGCAATTTGCCGACGTCGGTGGGGTACAGAACCCACGGCCGCCGGGCATTTCCCAATATTTTCGTAAGACCTTGCCGGTTAAGTGACATCGTACGATAACGGCAAGCCGATATAATTTCGCAGCCTTTCTCGCTTTGCATCTTCTCGCGACCGACTCCGGTCAAACGAAGTTGAACATTTCCGCTCCCGTTCGAGGATCCCGATGAGCCAAACGGAACTCGCGTCGTCGCCGCAATCGTTCGAGCCCGCCGGCCTTGCTCAGCACGAAGCCGCTTCGTTGTTCGACAAGTGCCTGGCCCTTGCCAACAACCTCTGGTGGTCGTGGCAGCCCGACGTCGTCAACTTGTTTCGCGATCTCGATCCGATCCGCTGGCGTCAACTCGATCACAACCCAATCGCGCTGCTCTCGGAGTTCAACGCCGATCGCTTGGAGTTGCGCGTCGCCGAGTTGGTGCTCTATAGCCGCATCAACCATGCGTATCGCCGGCTGCGAGAATATCTGACGAGTCGTCAAACGTGGGCCGACACGCACGCGGGCGTGCTCGGTTCGAAGCCGGTCGCGTATTTCTCGGCCGAGTTCGGTATGCACGAATCGATTCCGATTTACTCGGGTGGTCTCGGCGTCCTCTCGGGCGATCATGTGAAGAGCTGCAGCGATCTCGGCATTCCGTTCATCGCGATCGGCCTGTTCTACGACCAAGGCTACTTCAAGCAGCGGCTCGATTACGACGGCTACCAAATTGAAGAGTATCTCGACACGAAGGTCGAGAACCTGCCGATGGCGCCGGCCCTCGGTGCCGACGGTAAGCCGATCATGCTGACGATCGACACCCGCAGCGGTGCGTTGCATTTCAAAGTCTGGAAGATGAACGTCGGCCGCGTGCAGTTGTATCTGCTCGATTGCGACGTCGACGGCAACAGCCCCGAAGATCGCGATCTAACGTCGCGGCTGTACGGCGGCGATCATCGGACGCGCATTCGCCAAGAATTGGTGCTCGGCGTCGGCGGCGTCAAGGCGTTGCGAGCCCTCGGCATCTCGCCCGGCACGTATCACTTGAATGAAGGACACAGCGCGTTCGCGCCACTGGAAGCGATTCGCCAGATGATGGAAGACGACGGCGTCGGCTTCGACGATGCGCTGCGCGACATTGCCCGACATACTTGCTTCACGACGCACACACCGGTCCCGGCCGGACACGATCGTTTCGACGCCGGTTTGATTGAAGAGCACTTGGGCCCGCTGCGCGATCGGTTGGGCGTGTCGCACGATCAACTGATGGGCCTCGGCCGCGTCGAGCCGCACAACGGCGGCGAGACGTTCTGCATGACGGTCCTCGCCCTCAAATGCTCGCGGCATGCCAATGCGGTGAGCGCGCTGCACGGTTACGTCAGCCGCCGGATGTGGGCCCATCTCTGGCCTTGGCGCGTCGAAGAAGAAATTCCGATCGGTCATATCACCAACGGCGTGCATGTGTCGTCGTGGCTCGCGCACCAGATGCAGCAGCTGTACGATCGCAACTTCCCGGTCAACTGGATGAGCCGCGTCGGTGAGCCCGAGGTGTGGCAGAACATTCACAACGTCGATCCCGGCGAACTCTGGGAGACGCACCACTCGCTGAAGAACTTGCTGTTGTCGTTCGTCCGTCGTCGCGTCAGCCGCGATTGCCGACGCCGCGGCGAAAGCGACGACGCCGTCGAAGCCGCCCGCAACATGCTCGACCCGAACGTGCTGACGATCGGCTTCGCCCGCCGCTTCGCCACCTACAAGCGGGCCGACCTGATCGCGACCGACGTCGAACGCTTGGCCGATCTGTTGCACGATTCGGAACGTCCAATCCAACTCATCTTCGCGGGCAAGGCGCACCCGGCCGACGAACCGGGCAAGGGGCTCATCCGCAAGGTGGCCAACCTGCGTCACGATCCGCGCTTCGCCGGCAAGGTTGCGTTCATCGAGGATTACGATATCAACGTCGCGCGGCACATGGTGCAAGGCGTCGACATCTGGTTGAACAACCCGCGCCGTCCGCTGGAAGCGTCGGGCACGAGCGGTCAGAAGGTCGTTCTCAACGGCGGCTTGAACCTGTCGGTCCTCGACGGTTGGTGGGCCGAAGCGTACGACGGCAAGAACGGCTTCGCGATCGGCAACGGCAGCAGCCACGTCTCGTACGAAATCAACGATCGTCGCGAGGCTGAGGACTTGTACCGCGTGCTTAAAGAGCAGGTCATCCCGCTCTATTACGAGCGCGACATCGACGGCCTGCCGCGCGCCTGGATCAAGCGCATGATGTACTCGATCGCCTCGCTGGCTTGGCGCTTCAGCGCTCAGCGCATGGTGATGGACTACGTGAAAAGCGCCTACCTGCCGGCCGCCGGCGGCGTCAGCTGCGTGATGAACATGCGATAAATCGCGAGGCTATCCGAGCAACTTGTCGTAGTCGGCATGCGAGCCGATCCAGAACCAGGTGTAAACATCTGCTTCGAGATAGCATAGCGCACGCCAGCCGATGCCGACTCGTACGGAATAGACGTTCTCGCCTGCGTGGACCTTCTTGAATTGCAGGCCGGGATGCGAAGGGTTCGCTTTCCAGCGCCGATAGTTGCGGCGTGCCTGCGTTTGCACATGCTTAGGAAGTTTTGCAAACCCGTCACGAAAATCGTGCGTGACGCGCGACTTCATAGCTGATCAACGTCCATGTCGGCGGCTCGACCGGCGGCGACGTCTGCTCTCGCCTTCTGTGCGAGCTTAGCGAGCACGTCTTGTGAAGCGGCGAACTTGCGGTCCCACGCTTCTTCGTCGGCCAATTCCGCGAGAATGATCGCGCCGACCGAGTTGCGCTCGTCGGCCGAGAGCTTGGCGACTTCCGATAATGCTTGTTCCCAGAGTCCGCTCATCGATAACTCCTGCGAAGGCTACCTCGGTATCGCGACGGCAAGATTCTCTTATTATCGCGACGAATTCAGGAAGGATCAACTGGGGCATCGTTTCCAGGCGAATCACTCGACGGCGGCTCGTCGGACGGGGTTGCCTCCGGTTTGGAAACAAACCGATAGCCCGCCCCGCGGACGCTTAAAAAGTGCTTGGGGTCGGCGGGGTCGACTTCGAAATTCTTGCGCAGGCGGACGATGAAGTTGTCGATCGTGCGCGTGCTCAGGCTGCCGGGTTGGTCCCAGACTTCGGTTAACAATTCCGATCGGCTGACGACCTTCTCTTCGTTCTCGACGAAGTAGCGGAGCAGTTTCATGTCCATGGCCGTCATCCGCAGCGGTTCGCCGTCGACCCACGCCTCGTACGTCGCGAAATTGACCTTCGCGCGGCCGAACTCATAGACGGCCCCTTCGTGCTTGCTCGGCGGCGCGAGCGGACGTCGTGCCCGACGGACGAGCAAATTCCGCACGCGGCTCAGCAACTCGTCGAGGTCGAACGGCTTTTGCAGATACTGATCGGCGCCGACGTCGAAGCCGCGGGTTCGATCCTCGGCCAACGTTCGCGCACTCAGGATCATCACCGGCAGATCGTGCCCCGCCTCGCGAATCGTTTCGCAGAACGTGTAGCCGCTCATCCCCGGCAGCATCAAATCGAGGATGATCAGATCGACGCCGGTCGGCTGCTCGTCGAGTATCTGCAACGCGGTCGGGGCATCGCCGACGGCCGTGACCTTGTATCCCTCGGCCTCGAGGTTGTACTTCACCCCGAGCCGTAAGTGCTCTTCGTCTTCGACGATCAGAATATGCTTGAGTGATTGAACCACGGGCAGCGTTGAGCTCTCGCGAACTACGTAGTCGAAGCGGGTTGGTCTTGCGTCGTGGGTGCGGGCGTGGCCGGCGTGCGGGCCTCGACGACGACGGGCCACGAATCGGCGTTCATCTCGATCGGTTCGCCCGGCAGGTCGACTTCAAAGACGGTCCCCTGCAAGCTGCCGCGCCCGTAGACGTGGACCTTCCCTTTCAGTCGTCGCACCAACGTGCGGACGATGAAGAGGCCTAAGCCGGTGCCGGTCTGCTGGCGTTCGAGTTCGTTGCCCAAGCGGACGAAGCGGCGAAAAATCTTGCGACGTTGCTTGAGCGGAATGCCGGGCCCGTTGTCGGCCACGCGGGTAATCACCCGCCCGCGCCCGTCAGGCCACATCTCGACGGAGACCTCCGGCGGCCGCCCGCCGTATTTCAGCGCGTTGTCGATCAGATTGCGAAAGATCATTTCGACGTCCATCAACCGCGCGCGAATCTTGACGGACCGCAAATCGAGTTGCACCGTCTCGGGCGGGACGCGATGTCGCTGGCACGCCGTCGCTGCGCAGGCCCGCAGAACCGTCGCGAGATCGACGTCGGTCACGCCGTCGGCCTCGCCGATCGTCTCTTGTTCCACGCGCGCGGCGTCGAGCATGTGATTAATCAGGGCGTCGAGCCGCTCCAGATCGTCGAGCATGTAGCGATGAAAATCAGCCGCCTGCTGTTCCGAGACTTGCCGACGTGACAACGTCTGCAGGTACAACTTTAGCGACGACAGCGGCGACTTCAGTTCGTGCGTCACGCTGGCGATGAAGTTCGACTGCCGCTGATTCAGGTTGATCTCTTTGATCGAAATCAATAGATAGAGCACGACGCCTACGAGCGTGAGGATCAAGAACGTCGCGCCGACTGCGAGAACCGCGTACCAAGTGGCATCGTTCTGCGCGGCCGCCGTCGCCATGTACACCCACCCGACGGTGAGCGCCACCAAGAGCACGATCATCACGACGCCGAGCGTGATCGGCCAGCCGAGCGAACGACGACGAAACATACTTGAACTCGGAGCGCGGAACTCGGAGCGCGGAGCGAACGGCGCCCCGCGTCATCTTATTTCATTCTACTTGCCGATGCAGTAGAGGTGTTTATCGGCTCGGAAATACAATTTGCCGTCGCTCACGGCCGGCGACGAGTAAACGTCCTCTTCCAAGGCGTTGATCGACACGACGTCGAACGACGGGCCGGGCCGAACGACGGTCGTCGTCCCGCGGTCGGAGGTGAAATAGACCAGGCCTCCCGCGGTGATCAGCGACGCGCTATGGTTCGGGCCGATCCGTTCTTTCCACATCCGCTCGCCGTCGGCGCAACGAAAGCAGCTAGCGATGCCGTTGTCGGCGACGACCAGGAAGTAATCGCCGCAGACGATCGGCGACGGCACATACGCGCAGTTCTCTTTGCTCCGCCAAACGACGGCCGAGTCGGTCACGTTGCCGTGGCCGTCGGGTTTGATCGCCAGAATGTGACGTTCGGGAAAGCCGGCAGTCATGAACAGCAGCTTGCCGTTATCGACCATCGAGGCAACGAACTGCTCCGTCGGCCCGTCGATGTTCCAGATTCGTTTGCCGGTGCGCGGGTCGTAACTGCACACGCTCTTGCTGCCGGAAAGAATCAGTTGCGGCGGCCCGCCGAAGGTGCGGATGATCGGCGTGCAGTAGCTCCGCGTCTTGTTCTCGCGCGGCGTCTTCCAAACGGTCGAGCCGTCCGACTTCTTCAAGCCGACGAGATACGCGTCGCCGTCGTGGTCGCCGTTGACGATCACCAGGTCTTCGAACAGCACCGGCGAGCTGCAGTAGCCGTGCGTGCTGCTGAACCGGCCCGGCCGAACCGTCCACAGCTGCTTGCCCGCGAGATCGTACGCGGCGACGACCATTTGGCCGCGATTCTTTTTCTCGTCGTCGCTGTCGCTCTCCAAGAATGTAACGAAGATCGTGTGGCCGTCGGTCGTCGGAGTCCCCGAGGCAAAGCTGTTGAGCGTGTGCTTCTTTTCCAACGGGCTGGAGCAGACGGTTTGCTGCCACAGGATCTTGCCATCTTTGCGATCGAGGCACAGCAACAATCGCGAAGTCGGCTGCGTACCGCTTCCCGCCTCGACCAAGCAGGTCGTCACGAAAAGCTTGTCACCGAGCACGATCGGCGAGGAGTGCCCGACGCCCGGCAACGGCACTTTCCAGGCGATGTGGTCGGTCGCCGTCCAGACGGTCGGGACGTTGGTTTCGGTGCTCGTGCCGTCGCCGCGCGGACCGCGCCAGGCCGGCCAATCTTCGGCCGCGGCCGATCCGAGCAGACAAAACGACGCAACGATGAGCGAATGCAAGGCGACGCGGCAGGGCATGGTAGGCGGGGCTCCCGAGAGGAAAAGGCACTTAGATAGCAGACACACCGAGCCCGCGCGGGTCAAGAGTTCGAACCGCCCAACGGCCGCCGAAAGCGGTAGAATCAAGGAGTTACGACTTCGCTCGTTTCCGTTATCGAGGGCCGACCATGGCCGATCAACCCGCGCCGCTCGCGGCCCCCGATCTGGAATTGCTCGACGATGCCGGCCGACCGCGACGGTTGGCTGAGTTCTGGTCGCGCGGCCCGGCGGTCTTTGTGTTCGTGCGGCATCTGGGCTGTCCGTTTTGTCGCGAAGAAGCGGCGCGGATGCGGACCGACGCGCCGCGGTTCGTCGCGGCCGGCGCAGAGTTGGTACTCGTCACGATGTCGTCGCCCGACGATGCGGCGGCGTTCCGCACGCGGTTTCAATTGCCGTTCACCGTGCTGGCCGATCCCGAGCAGGCGGCTTATCAGGCGTTCGGCGTGCCGCGCGGCGGCGTGATGCAATTGATGGGACCGCAAACCTGGAGCGTCGGCCTGGGCGCGACGCTTGCCCATGGCGTCGGAGTCCCGTCGGGCGACGTCCGCCAACTGTCGGGCGCGTACGTCGTCGATAGTACCGGCACGATTCGCTACGCCCATGCGGCGAAGAACTCCGCCGACTTACCGTCGCACGAGGCACTGCTGCACGCGGTTCTCGCAGCCATAGATGCCCGTAGCTTGAATGATGGGGAGGACGCTTACGAGGTGTAGATATGGGAGCGGTGTGCTCTACCGATTTTACCCGATGATGTTCGTAAACGACGGCCATGCCGTTGTAAAAAGTTACGGTCGACGCAGTATCCGCGTTCCAACCGACGCCGTAAATCCAATATCGCGACAGCTCACGACGAGCGTCCTGTTCGGATTGGCCGACAAGATGTTGATAATCGGCTGGATTAAGTCGCGGCGCTGGACGAGTGCGTTGATATACGAACGTACTAAGAATGCAAAGCGGGATGATCCAGATTGGCACGAGCCAAAGATGTCGTCGCTGACGAACTGCTCGATAAGTTCCTAAGAGCGTTGATGCAAGAAAAAGAATCAGCGTTAGGAGTGAGAGTTCCACTCCCAATCCCTGAAGATTGAACGGCGTGAGATTGGACGGCGTGACTAGCACACAAAGAACTCCCAAAGACAGCAACTGCACGAGTACTGTAGGGAGTAGGTTCTTCACAGCTCATCCGAACTGCGAGTTCGAATCCATTGCTTGCACTGAATCGTACTTGATGCGCTTACTTCGGCACGATCTTGTCCGTCGCGTCGGGTTCTTTCACCGCTTCGGGCGGTTCGCTGCCGGTGTCGACGATGAGGTACGGAGCCCAGAAGAACGGATGCGTCGGCGGCGGCGGACTGACTCCGACCTCCAGGTTCACGCGCGGTTCCAACTCCGGCGAGATCGGCGATTGCTGCACCAGCGACACGCTTCGCTGCCACGACTTTGCGGCCGACGTGTACGGCAACTCCTGCATGAACTCGCGGACCAAATCGTACGACGTGCGGCCCCCCGGTCGCCAACGGCTGATGAGCACCGTCCGCGCGCCGCTACCGAGCAGTCCCGTCACGGCGAAGTAGATTTCGTTCCCCGCCTCGGCGACGTTCAGCTTCTTGAGCGATTCCTCGGCCGCCGTCCGAAAGCCCGGCAGCGCGATCTGTTCCGGCCCGTGCCACGGCAGGCGGACCCAGTCGTTGAGCGTGCCACCGGTCGTCACGCGATCGCCGGTCGTCGGGTTCCATTGATAGTAGCCATTCTGCGACGGCAAGATTTCGGTGAACGCGATCAGCCGATCGGCGGCCGAGGCGTAGATCGCTCCGTTCGTCGGCAGCGGCGGCTTCAGGCGGAACGACTCGCTCTGCGGCACGGCCCGCGAGAACTCGGCGAATGCCTGATCGGCGACCTCTTCATCGTCGGTCGGATAGAGCTTACCGAGCGTCACCATCGACTTCCCTTTTTCGAGCCGCGGTCGAGCGTCGCCGACGGCGAGGCCGAGCGTCGGAGCGTAACGCATTCGGATCAACGTCAGCAGCGGCTGCGGAGCCTGTCCGCGCGGACTCGCCAGCAGCGCTTCGAACGGCACGTACCACAAGCCGCCGTCGGGAATGATCGTCAGTTCTTCGAAGCCGTACGGCAGGTCCGATTTCGAGTCGCGGACCAGCAATTCGAACAACTCCCGGGCCGGCTTTTGCCAAGCGGTGCTCGTCAGGTCGGCGTTTCGCATCGCCTTGTTTTCGCCGTAGTTGCCGCAGCCTTGCAGCAACTCGACCAACTGCTTCAAGATGTCGTCGCTCTTCGGCAGCGGCCAGTAGCCGAACTTTTCGTCGGTCATCAGGAAGCCGTACGTGCCGCGCAGACCCATGTAGAACATCATCACGCCGCGACCGACGCCGAGTGATTTCTGCACCTCCTCGACGGTCCGAATCGGCGGGAAGACCAACTCGGCCGGCAGTCGTCGCAACGTCATCACGCGGAGCAGCACTTCTTGCGTCTGGCAAACCTTGTCGAGCTCCAGCACCTTGGCGGCCCGTTGCTTGGCGGCCGTCGCGTCGGGGGCGATCAACGGCAGTTGCGAGATCTGCGTCTGCAAGTCGCGGGCTTGCTGCGAGAATTTTTCGTACGCCGGAAACTGCGTCATGAACGACTGCCGTTGCAACTTCGCGGCCTGCGAAAGTTGCTCGGGGGGCCCTTCCAAGAGCCAGCGCAGATTCAGCAGTCGCCCGCCGAATTCTTGGCTCGACAGAAACTTGTGCCGCTTCGCAAGGTCGGCGATTTCGCACGCCCGCTTGTAATCGAGTTCCTTGCTTTCGATCGATGCTTCGAACCACAACTCGTACGCCGACGGATGCGGATAGACCAGCACCGACATCGTTTCCAGCGGGTCGTACAGCCAATCGGCGGGCAACGGATCGTGGAGGATCGCCGCTAAAATGTCGCGCGCCATGCGGAGCGTCAGCGCTTGCGCGGCGACCAGCTGCTCGGTCAGGCCGATGTGAAAGAGCTTGATCGAACTTTGGCCCGTGTACTGCAGCGCGGCGTTCACCGCGCCGTCGCCTGCAGCGATGTTGCCGAGTTGATATTGAGCCAAGCCCAGCAAGTAGTTCAACTGCGCGCCGGTGCGACTCTGCATGATCCCGGTCCGGTTCGTGACCGTTCGCGTCCCTTCGAGCATGCCAATCGCAACCTTCGGCTGATCGGCCAAGCATTGCCCCTCGGCCGCCATCGCGATCATCTGGCATTGCAGTTGCCGGAACCCCTGGCGACGGGCCCACTCCGCGGCCGCCGTCGCCGGCAGATACACGCCCGGTCGATTGGCGAGAATGTGCGTGACCGCCGCAGAGCGCAGCGCATCTTCGATCAGCAGCGGATCGAGAAAGTGAAAGGCCGAGAAGCTGGCTTCGTGGAAGTAGCGGGTGGCCGTGTCGTAGTCGCCGGCTTTCAGCGCGATGCGACCCAACTCGACGAGCGCGATCGATGTCAGCGGATGATCGAATTGCCCGCCGGTGATGATCGCCTTTTCGAAGATCGGCTTGGCCTGTGCGTCTTTGTCGGCCGCCGCGAACGCACAGCCGAGTTCGACGTCGATCCAGGCCTCGGTCCAATGGTTCGGCTGCACGGGGCGGCGGCTCAGGGCCGTGATCATTTGGTTGTTCAGCGTGTCGTGCGGGGCGACGGGGCCGAGCAAGTCGCGCCGGCGGCGGATGGCCAAACAGATGCAGCGCGCGATTTCTTGCGGGTTGATCGGAAAGTCGATCGCCTGCTGCACCAGACCGCCGCGGGCCACGACGCTCGATTGATCGACTTGTCCCTGGCGAATCAGCGCCGTGTCCGGAAAGTGGCCGATGATCAACCGCCGTTCGGTCCGACCCCACGGCACGGGACGATTGGTTTCTTGCGAAGCGATGATCGTCGGCGAGAAGCGGACCGGGATCATCCAATCGTTGAAGTTAATGGCCAGCGTCAGCGCTTTGTTGAACTCGTCGAGGGCCAGTCGGTTCTGCCCCATCTGGTAATACGTCTCGCCGCACATCGTGTGATAGCAGATCGAGTCGATCCAGAAGTTCGAGCCGTTCTTGACGGCACTCCGCAGGCACGCCTGGAACTCTTTCAGCGCGTAGACGTAGTCGCCCGAATAGAGCGAGCTGAGAACCGTGAAGTAGTAGTCGGTCGGCACGGTGCGGCGACCGGGTCCGCCGTCGTCGACGGCCGCGCCGCCGCCGACCACGCCGGGAACCTGTGCCCCGGCTGAAGAAGAAAAGAACGACGACGCAAGCACAGCCGCCGTCGCAACAAGGCACCCCGCAAGGTACCGGCGACGACGCAGACCCAACCGGCGATTCATCTCGGTTTGCTCCGCAAGTCCGCAAAGAAAGACCGACATCGAACGTCGGCGCGCGATAATTCAACATACCGCCCGGCAAGGACCGAAGCAAAACAGGCGGGCTTTGCCGAGGAAAACGACTGTGGAAAGTGGGGCCTTCTTTCCGCCTTTTCCGAAAACTCTCCCAAGTCGCGGCCCGAATCCGTCGATAACGATCATAACGATCATTTCGACCGCAACGGTCGGGTCGTGCTGTCACGGAGGATCGGTCGATGAACGGAACCGTCGTCACGAAGCATAAGCGACTCTTCTTGCTGGCCGCCCTGGCGCTGCCGGCGCTCAGCGGACTGACCGGCTGCCAAGTCGACGTCGGCGGTCAAACGCTGCCGAGCCCGTATTGGCTGACGGACGACGTGCAGTACTTCGCGCCGGGCCCCGAGTTCAAGCTCGCTCGCGAAGCGGCCGCCATGCAAGCCGCCGCCGCCGAAGCGGGTCCGAACGCCGGCGGCAACCAGCAGTAAGCCACGCCGCAACCTCGCGCTGCAATCGTAGGGAACGCCCTCCGTGGCGTTCCGTCTGTCCGGTGCCACTGCCGGCTCGTCCAGCAGTGTCTGCGCCGTTCTGCACTGCTGGACAAGCCGGCAGTGGCACCATCGACGGTTTTCATTCTTTCCTCCGTGACTCTCGCGGACCGTCGCCTGCGGCGAACTCGTAAATCGGCGATCAGGTTCAGCCCCGCTGCAACCGATTTAATCCATAGGCGTCGTTCGCACCGTCGTGGTGCGCGCACGGAGTCTCTCCGTCTGCAACCGTCAACTGCCTACTGTCAACGGTCAATCGGCCCGCCATGATCGACAACCAGCAACTGATGCAGACGGTGCAGAACCTGGCGCACGACATGCTCACCTGGGTCGGCTTCGGCACGCTCTCCGGGCTGCTGGCCAAGGCGATCATGCCGGGTCGCGATCCCGGCGGAACCGTCGCGACGTTGCTCATGGGGATCGGCGGCTCGGTCATCGGCTCGGGCGTTCTGATGGTCTGCACCGATGGCGTCCGGGTGACGCCGATCAGTCCGCTCGGCTTCCTTGTGGCGACGGCCGGGGCGTTCCTGCTGCTCGCCTCCTATCGCATTATGGGCGGCTACTGGTTCCGCGAATCGACGCCTCTGCCTCCCGTCGCGCAGCCGTACACTCGTCGCGTCGTTCGCCGCTCGCGCCGCGGCGACGTCGTCTACGAAGACGCCTAACGCCGTCGATCTTCGAGAACATCGCGCGACGGCGCAACCCATCGGTCGCTGCTTCTGTATTCGTCGGCAACCGACGATTCTTCCCGCGATTTGACCCGTTTTTGGCCACCCGCTAGCATCACGGGCGAGCGTCGCTCTTTTCTGCCCGGGCAAGCAGAACCAAGGATTTCAACTATGAATCGCAACGCGTGTGGGTCGTTCGTCGTCGTGTTGAGTCTCGCGTCGTCGCTCTTCGCCGATCTTCCCGGCGCACAAAAGTATTTAGAGCAGGCGAAGCAACAAGTCGCCGGCAAAGAGCAGAGCGATCGAATCGAAACATCGCTCAAGTTGGCCGAGGCGGAACTCGACGGCGTCGGTGCGGCCGAGAAGGACGCGATCAACAAAGAGATCGCCGCGATCCGCACGCAGATGAAGGCGAGCGAGAACGAAGCTCTCAAGTCGTCGACCGTCCGCGAGTTGGATCGCATGTTCAAAGTGGCCGAGGCCCAACTCGGCATCCGTCAGGCCGGCATCAACGATCAGTTCACCGCCATCGACAAGCTATTAAGCGATGCCAAGACGATCGAATTGCTCGGCGCGACCGAAGTCGACAAGTACCGCAAGCAACTGACCACGTTCCGCAAAGTGAGCGACGACAAAATGCGCGAGCTCGACGTTGCGGTCGCTCAACAACTCGTCGAGTCCGTCGAGAAGACGTTCCCGGAACTTATCATCGATCTCAAGACCGGCTCGCCGGCGTCGCAAGAGGGGGCCGCTTCGACGTTCCAGCGCCGCCTCGACGAGTTCAAGACGAACATCAAGGACCTGCCGAAGGATTTGCCGGCCGTCGTCGAGCTGACCGCCCGGATGGAAAAACTCCGCGTGCAAGTCGACGACGCTTACGGCAAGAAGCAGGTCGCCGAAGTCCTCGATCGTTTGAAACGCAACTGGGAGATCGGCCTCGAAGAGATCCAAGGCTGGGAGACCGAAACGGTTCCGGCGAAGTTCGCCGACATGATCAAGCAATCGTCGCAGGCGATGTCGAAGCTCGGCGCGCCGAAGACCGCTGAAGCGGCAAGTCGCGCGCGCCGCTTCCTCGCGAGCTTGGCCGAGAACGAGCAGGCGAAGCCGTACGTCGGCATCTCGCCGCTGAAGGAATTCGTCGACTCGATTACCAAACTCAAGAACGACACGGAAGCCAAATTGGTCGGCTTCGCGACCGGGATCGTGACGGAAGCGGAGCAGTCGACACTCAACCGCGACGCCCGAAATCGCCTGGAAGCGTTCGCAAACGACGATCTCCGGCTGACGCTCGAAGGTCATCCGCAACTCGCTGCCTTGCAACAACGGGGTCTCGCCGCCGTCGCCAAGTTCGACCAAACCGCGGCCGCCGGTGAAGCCGCACTGTCGGGCGCGTTGGAAGAGGCCAAGAAGGACGCCGCGGCGCGTTGGCCCGAGTTGGTGAAGAACGTCGAAGCTGTCGACGGGCTCGACCCCGCCAAAGCCCCGACGTATGTCGGAAAGACGATTCGCTTAAAGAACGTCTACAACCGACTCGGCTGGGACTACGGCGCCGATCGCGATTTCGACTTCGCGATGGCCGTCGACGGCAAGCCGCTGGCCGCCCGCTACTCGCCGGAGGTGAAAGCCGCGATCGCCGACGTGAACAAGAAGACCGGCACCGAAGGCTTGCCCGAAGAAACGCCGTACGACTTGATCGCCGTTTACACCGGCGACGTCGGCACGTTGCAGAAGCGCGAACAGCGCGAAGCCAAGATTACCGGCGACATCCAAGGGACCGTCACCGGCGAAGTCAAAGTCCCGGTCGAAGCGCCGGTCCTGACGATCGTCGGTCTCTACTGCGGTCCGGTCGCCGTCTACTCGCCGAGCGCGGCGACTGCAGTCGGTTCGTCCGGTGCCGCGGGCGGCGGCGGTTGGATGGCGCGACTCGTCGGTTTGCTCGTCATGCTGCTCGCCGGTCTCGTCGTGTTGCTCAAGGCACAGTTCGCCCCGGTCGCCAGCCTGCCGCAACTCGGCGGCGTCCGCGCGAACCTGACGCCGCGCAATCTCTCGGTGATCGGCGTCTTGTTTCTCGCGCTTGGCCTACTCTGGTTGGTGCGCGGGTATGTCTACTACGGTCTGCTCGGCAACCTGGCCCTCGTCGCGGCCGGTCTTTATTTGGCGCTCGATCTGTTCGAAGGCCAAAGCTGGTGGAAGCCCGACGTCTCGGCGAAGCTCCGCCTGCTCGCCGTCCCGATCGGCTTGGCCTGTGTCGGCATCGGCCTCGTCCGTCTGATCCTCGGCGGAGCGATCGCGTTCCTCTAAGCCGCTCTTTTGGAGTGGTTTGCAAAGAGAATCTCACGCCAAGCGCGAAGACGCAAAGAGAGAGAAGAAGGAAAATCCTCTCTGTTCTTAGCGTCTTTGCGCCTTGGCGTGGGATATTCCGAGCCAACATAGACCCTCGCGACGGCAGGCGTTTGGCGTAGAATGGACCTTCTATGTCCACTGCTCCGTTTACCAACACGTCGCTGCTGCCGATCGTCACTCTGCCGGGTGACGCCGGACCGATTGCGCCGCGCGCACGCTTGCCCCGTCTCACGCCGACGCCGCTGCCGATGTCGCGCAAGGAGATGGAAGCCCGCGGGTGGGACGAAGTCGACGTCGTGTTCGTCTCGGGCGATGCCTACGTCGATCACCCGAGCTTCGCCATGGCGCTGCTCGGTCGGCTGTTGGAAGACGCCGGGTTCCGCGTCGCGATTCTGAGTCAGCCCGACTGGCACTCGGCCGACGCTTGGAAGACGTTCGGCAAGCCGCGACTGTTCTTCGCCATCAGTGCGGGGAACATGGACTCGATGATCAACCATTACACGGCGAATAAAAAGGTTCGCAACGACGACGCCTACAGTCCCGGCGGCAAGATCGGTCGCCGACCCGACCGCGCGACGTTGGCCTACTGCCAGCGCGCTCGCGAAGCGTATCCCGGCGTGCCGGTAGTCGCCGGCGGCGTCGAAGCGAGCCTCCGTCGTCTGGCTCACTACGACTACTGGTCCGACAAAGTCCGTCGCTCGATCATCCTCGACTCGAAGGCCGACCTCTTGGTCTACGGCATGGGGGAACGCGGCATCATCGAAGTGGCCGAGCGGCTGGCGGCCGGGCAAACGATTCGCGAACTGCGCGATATGCGCGGCGTCGTCTATCGTCTCGGTGCGAGTGAGACGGTTCCCGAAGACCCGCAGACGTTGCGGTTGCCGAGTTTCGAAGAAGCGAGCACGAACCGCTTCGCCTTCGCCGAGATGACGAAGATCGCGCACAACGAAACCAACCCGTACAACGCCAAGCGACTCGTTCAGTATTGCGGCCGCGAGGCGATCGTCGTCAACCCGCCGCAGTTGCCGCTCGCCCAAGGCGAAATGGACCGCGTCTACGGCATCCCCTTTACGCGCAAGCCGCACCCGAGCTACGGCGGTCAGAAGATCCCGGCGTACGAAGTGGTGAAAGATTCGGTGCAGATCATGCGCGGCTGCTTCGGCGGTTGCACTTTCTGCAGCATCACGGCCCACGAAGGCCGCATCATCCAAAGCCGCAGTAACGAGAACGTGATGGCCGAGGTTCGCCAGATGGCGGCCGACCCGGAATTCAAAGGGGTCATCAGCGACATCGGCGGCCCGACCGCGAACATGTACGAAATGCGCTGCACGCGCCCCGAGGTCGAAGCGAAGTGCCGGCGACTGTCGTGCGTTCATCCGAAGATCTGCAAGTTGCTTGGCACCGATCACGGCCCGCTCGTGCAGTTGATGCGCGACGTGCGGGAAGAAAAGGGCGTGCGGAAAGTCTTCGTCGCCTCGGGCATTCGCATGGACCTGGCCCGTCGCGATCCCGAGTACATGAAGGAACTGGCGACACATCACGTCGGCGGACATTTGAAAGTTGCCCCCGAGCACACCGATCCGCACACGCTTGAGATGATGAAGAAGCCGGGGCCCGAGGATTTCTTGGAGTTCGACGCTGCGTTCAAAAAAGCCTCGAATGCCGCGGGAAAAAAGCAGTTTCTCGTCCCGTACTACATCGCCAGCCATCCCGGCAGCGACCTTCCGGCGATGATCGACCTCGCGCTGTTCCTCAAACGAAACAGCTACCGGCCTGACCAAGTGCAGGATTTCATCCCGAGCCCGTTCGACATTGCGGCCTGCATGTATCACACGGGCCTCGATCCGTTCACGAAGAAGGAAGTCTACACGGCCAAGCATCTGCGCGATCGCAAGCTGCAACGCGCGCTGCTGCAGTTCTTCAAGCCCGAGAATTATTTCGAAGTGCGCCAAGCGCTCGAACAAGCAAACCGCCAGGACCTGATCGGCGACGGTTGCGATTGCCTCATCGGCTCGCGACCTCCGAAAGAGGCGCTCGATAAGCGTCGCTTGAAGGCGAACGAGAACCTCCGCGAACAACGCGAGGGAGACCACATCCGCGGCAAGCCGGGGGGCGAGGCGAAGGGGAAATCTTCGCAAGAGACCGGCTATCGCCCGCATCGCAAGACGCACAACCGTCGCGACGGCAAGCGCTAGCGCGATCTATTTCCCGTCGACGACTTTCAACGTCGCGACCTTGATATCCGGCTTGCTTTTGTCGGTCCCCTCGTCGCTGTGCCACGCGATGACCACGCTTCGCTTTCCCGACGTGACGGCGGCCGTGTAGCCTCCTTCGCCTTGGTACGCGTCGAGTTCGAACTTGTCGCCGAACGTCTGACCGTTATCGCGCGACAAGTACGCGACCGTTTTCCTCGGTGCACCGCGGCCGCTCAGCAAGATCGTCTGCTCATCGAGTCGCGTGAGAAAGGGCCGTTGCAGCACGTCGAGCGTAGCGACCATGTTTTCGCGCGGACTCCAGGTCTTGCCTCCGTCGCGCGACCAGAGTCGCCACGTTGCCGGCGACATTTCCGGGTGTGCTTTGCCGCGATGCCGCAGTAGGCACAGAATCACGCCGGGCTCGGTTTCGAGAAACGCCGCTTCGTCGCCCAGGTTTTCTTCCGGCATCGTCAGTCGCGAGATCACCTGCCACGTTGCGCCGTCGTCGGCCGAGTGCCAGACTTGTACGAAGCAGTTCCCCCCACCGCCCGGCGGGAACGCGGCGTCGCACGCCAACAGGCCGTTCGACGTTTGAATCGCCTCGGTCATGTAATAGCAGCTACGCTCGGTGCTCATGTCGAACTGCGTCGGCGTGCTCCACGTTTGGCCGTGATCTTTGGATCGCGTCCAAACCTGATGCTGCCGCTCGTGCCCTTTCTCGCTGAACACATAGCGCGAGATCCAGAGAATGATCTCGCCCGAGCGCGTGACGAGGGCGACCGGGTTGTGCGCGCTCGTGCCGTTCGGGGCTCGCCAGACGGTCCGCTCGTCGGACCAGGTCTTGCCGTCGTCCTGCGAATCGCGAACGCCGATCGACGAGTTCCCCGCCGCATGCTCATTGCCGACGCGATAGAACACGAGCAAGCGTCCGTCGGCCGCGCGCACCAGACGCGGAAAACCATAGTGCCCTTCGGGCCCCGTCGCCGCCCGCACGACCGGGCCGAGTTCCAACGCGGGCTCCGCACCCGAAGTGGTTGTGATCATCGCGCCGATGAGCAGCAGAATCGTTCCGAGACGGAGCATAAATCGACCCTTCACAAAGAAAGCTCGCCGCGATCGGCCGAGCCGTTGGTTTCTGATTCCCTGCCAACTAAGATAGTCACTCCGCGTCGGCGATCCATCCATACCGCCGCCATGAACACGTATTGGTTTTCTACTCGCCGTCGTCGACGAACATCGCACGACCGTGGCACGTGCGTCGGCGAGCGACGCGGCTAAATAACATAACGACATGAATTCCCCCCTCATCACCAGCTTGCAGAATCAGCGCGTCAAGGATGCGGCCAAGCTCCGCGACCGGCGTCAGCGCGAGAAGCAGGGGCGATTCCTGATCGACGGCGTCCGCGAGTTGGATCGGGCTCTCGACGCAGGCCTGCTGCCGGCCGACGTCTTCGTGTGCCCCGACCTCTGCACGAGCGACGAGGCGCGGCGGCTGTTCGCGCGCGTGACTCAACTCTGTCCGCAGGCGGTCAGCGAAGTGACGGCCGAGGTGTTCGAGAAACTCGCGTTCGGCGAACGGCTGGAAGGGATCGTCGCCTCCGTGCCGACGCCGACCAAGCCGCTCGATGCGTTGCAACTGCCGGACGATGCGATCGTCTGCGTGCTAGAGAACGTCGAAAAGCCCGGCAATCTCGGGGCGATTCTTCGCAGCGCCGATGCGGCCGGCATCGCCGCGGTGATTGCAGCCGACGATCAGACCGATCTCTTCAACCCGAATGCGGTTCGCGCCTCGCTGGGGACGATCTTCAGCATGCCGACCGCCGTCGCCGATGCCGCAACGACCTTGGCTTGGCTCCGCGAGCGTCGCTTCAGCATGTGGGCTGCCCGGGTCGGCAGCGGCCCGACGTACACCGACGTCGACTACCGCGGCCCGACGGCGATCATCCTCGGCAGCGAGGCCGACGGTTTGTCGGCCCGCTTCTGGGCCGACGATATCCGACCGATCCATCTCCCGATGCTCGGCCGCGCCGATAGTCTGAACGTCTCGGTCGCCGCCGCAATCATGTTCTACGAAGCGTTGCGCCAACGCTCAAGACAGAGCGATTAAGCGGTTGGATTCGTAGGAAGACCGAGAACTTTAACGACGACTGCTTCAGCAGTCCTCTTCGAGCCTTCCATAAAAAATCCTCGCACGCCTTCTCGAATTCGACTCAGATGCACCTGCGCACGCATTTCGGGAACTAGAATCCACATCGTTGCAAGACCCGTCATCGGTACCTCGCTCGTCTCTGGCAGCACCGATCCGTCTGATGTCAGAAACTCCGGCCAAATCATGTAGATTCCTTCCTCCTGAAGCTCGGAGGATTCGTATCCCCAATCGCAACGTATGTGCTGGAACGGCAATGATTTCCTGCCACCTTCCTCCGGTGTGAAAAAGCGATAGCGGACGAGAAAGTCGGGCTGATGCCCGCGAATTGCGACATAGTCCGTTGCGCGATTCGCGATCTCGATCAGGTTGCCGTCGGGATCGCGGACGTAGACCGACATCAGCTTGCCGGTTGCGCCGGTGCGCGGGACCGGGCCTTGAAGAATGGCGACGTCGTGCTTCTGCAACTGCTTGATGACTTCGTCGAGCGGGTCGTTCGTCAGGAAGCAGAGATCGGCGGAACCGGGCGTGGCGACGGCCGCTTTCGGTTCGAACTCACGGCCTGCCACATGAAGATTGATCTTTTGCGAGCCGAAGGCTAGCGCGCGGCGTCCTTCGCCGAACGTCTGCGCTTCCATGCCGAGCACGTTCACATAGAACGCAATCGCGGCGTCGAGATCGCGGACGGTGAGCACCAGATGATCGAGCGACGCGATTTGCATGATGTAATTATTTAGCCGCGGGGCTCGTCCCCGCGTGTCTGGCGGTGTTCTTCGGGCGGCAGCGCGCGGGGGCGAGCCCCGCGGCTAAATGAAAACCAAGCTCGGAGCGCTAAGCCGATGATCGCGCCGATCAGACATCCCGCAACTGCGCCAATCAACACGCCGTACAACAACATGGCCGACAGCACGAGATCGTATTCTTCGGCGAAGACGATCATCGCAATCGGCAACAGGATCGCACCGATCACAATCCCCATACAACCGCCCGCCCAACCATATTCACTGGGCGGCGTTCGTAGCGGCCTGCGATCATCGCCGCTCATCGTTACAACAGCGCCGTCAGCGGTTCGCCTTCGGCCAGCAGATTGAACACGCGGCCGTCGGGGTCTTTGGCTTCGAGATCGTGGACGCCCATCTGCTTGTAGACGGTCTGCGCGATGTGGGCCGGCGTGACCGGTTTGTCCTTCGGGTAGCCGGCCTCCTTGTCGCTGCTGCCGTAGACTTGCCCGCCGCGGATGCCGCCGCCGGCGAGCACGACGCTTTGGCAATGCGTCCAGTGATCGCGGCCGGGAGTCTTGCTGCCGACGGTGCGCGTGCCGCCGACTTTCGGCGTGCGGCCCATTTCACTGGTGATCACAACGAGCGTTTCGTCGAGCAGGCCGCGCTCTTGCAAGTCGGCGAGCAACGCGGAGTAGCCGCGATCGAACACCGGTAGCAAGTCGTCTTTCAAGCAATTGAAGTTGTTGCTGTGCGTGTCCCAACTGCCGGCGCTCGCGCACTTGGAGCCGAGCTTCTCATCGACCAGCCAGAAGACAGTGATGAACGGCACGCCGGCTTCGACCAAGCGCCGGGCGACGAGCAGGCTCATGCCGTTGACCGACGAGCCGTACTTAGCGCGAACCGATTCCGGTTCTTCCGAGACGTTGAAGGCGGCCGTCGTTTCGGCCGAGCCGAGCAGCCCCATGGCCCGTGCTTGCAAGTCGCTCCACTTTTGCACGTCGGCGACGGCGTCGACGCGGCGGCGGGCGTCGTTCATCGTCGCCAAGAGTTGATCGCGCGACGAAAGTCGGGCCGCCGTAACGTCGCCGCTCAGCGTTAGCGCCGGGGCTTCGAAATGGAGCGGCTTGTCGTGGCTTCCCATGACGTACAGCGGATCGTGCTCGATTCCGAGGCGGGCCGCAAACTGGCCGGGCCGGGTGTAGGGCAGACGGCTGGGCATGTATGGCAACGTCACCGCGCCGGGCAGGCCGCCGCGCGACGGCGTCCGCGAGCCGACGACGCAGCCCATGTACGGCCAGTCGTCCGGCATCGGCGTGCGGTTGTTGCCGAGCGAGACGAAGCTCGGGTCGGCCGCGTGACCGGTCAGGTTGTAGTAGTAGCCCGCATGATGGTCATTCGTGTTCACTCGACCGTTGAGCGAGCGAACGATCGAGAAGTGATGCGCTTGCTGGGCGGTGAGCGGAAGATGTTCGGAGATTTGCACGCCCGGGGCCGACGTGGCGATCGGATTGAACACGCCGCGAATCTCGGCGGGGGCCTCGGGCTTGAGATCCCACATGTCGATGTGCGATGACCCGCCGCAGAGGAAGAACAAGATGGTCGACTTCGCGCGGGCCGACTTCGCCGCGGCCGTCGCACTTGCCACCGCCGGCTTGGCAACCGTCGAACCGGGCGCACCGAATTGTAGGCCGGCGAAACCGACGGTCGAGGCGACCAAGAAGGCGCGGCGATCGGGGTGCGAGTTCGAACGATGAGGTGTGGAAGACATAGGCGAGGTTCTCGCGGCGGGAGTGCTAGCAGGTGGGACCGCGGGGAGGCGATGGGTCTCATTCTCTTTCGTCGTCCCGGGGCGAGTCAATGTTTGAATGAAGCCGGCATTCAATTAAATCGTTGCCGGTGTTGAGGATTGGGATGAATTGTGGGGCGCGGAACGCCACGGAGG
>CAMCTH010000003.1 GCA_945877965.1 Planctomicrobium piriforme
GAAGAGCAGCTTCCAACCGGCATCCTTCTCGGCGGCGGTCAGCGTATTGGGCGCGGCAGTTTCTTCGGCCGCGGCGTATCCGCCGACCAAAAACAAGCTGCTGCAGATCATGAAGCGAGTGAAAAACGAACGCATCGGGCTGGGTCTCCTGCAAAGGGCGTAAAGCGAAAAGGCGCGGCGGTCGCGACTCGACGGCCATTCTGTACCCCGTTTCCGCGGTTTGCAACGCCCGCAGCGGGGGTAACGGCTCGCCGACCGCCTGCGATTCTGCCGCTTGTTCGCGCCGGAGCGGGAGTTTACTCTGGTTTCATCTGCCCGCGTTCCCTCCTGCTTGCCGCCGAGAGTCTTCCCCATGTCGTCGCGATTCGTTCGCCCGTTGCTGTTCGCGTTCCTGATCATTTCGCTCCCAAACTTCGCAATCGCCGCCGATCCGCTTCCGGCCGCAACGAGTTTGGTCGCTGCCGGCGACGATTACTTTTTTCAAGGTGAGTACGTCGGCAGCAGCGTCCCGTACGGCCGCATCGGACTGCAGGTCATCGCTGAAGGGGCCGGCAACTTTCGCGGCGTCGTCCGCATCGGCGGGCTGCCGGGACTCGGTTGGAACGGCGAGGCGGGCCCGGAGTTCGTCGGCCCGCGTTCCGCCATGACGGCGAAACTCGCCGGACCCGACGGCCGGACGATCACGCTGACCGTCGGCTCCGCCGTCGTGCGCGACGCTTCGAATCGTCAACTCGGCGTTCTCCGTCGCGTCGTCCGGACGAGCCCTTCGATCGGTCGTCGTCCGCCGACCGGCGCGGTCGTGCTGTTCGACGGTTCCTCCACCGACGAGTTCGACGGCGCGAACATTTCCGAAGCCGGCTACTTGATGCACGGTGCCATCACGAAGCGCGCCGTCCGCGACTTTGATCTCCATCTCGAATTCCGCACGCCGTTCATGCCGACCGCGCGCGGCCAGGCGCGCGGCAACAGCGGCGTCTACATTCAGCAGCGCTACGAAGTTCAGATCCTCGATTCGTTCGGGCTCGCCGGGGCTCACAACGAATGCGCCGGCGTTTACAAGACGAAGAGCCCGGACGTCAACATGTGCCTGCCGCCGCTGGCTTGGCAGACGTACGACATCGAATTCCGCGCGGCTCGCTTCAATGCGGCAGGCGAGAAGACGGCCGATGCGCGACTGACCGTCGTGCACAACGGATTCCCGGTGCAAAGCAATTTTGCGTTGCCGAACAAGACCGGTGCGGGCAAGCCCGAAGGGCCGGAGCCGATGCCGATTCTATTGCAGAATCACGGCAACCCGGTCGAGTACCGGAACGTCTGGATCGTCGAGCGCTAAGGTCTTGGGCGAATTCGCTGCTGCAAGCTATTTGCTCGACGGCAACTCGCGGAGGCGAATGTTGCGGAAGGCGACGGCTGACCCGTGCCCGAGAAAGCCGATGTGTCCGGCGACGTTCTTGAGGCCCGGGTGTTCCTTGCCGTCGACCGTGCCATTCTTTGCGGCCGCGTCGAGGTCGCCGTCAACGATCGTCTTGCCGTTCACGACGACCTTGATCCGTCGACCTTGCAGCGTGATCTCTTGTTCGTTCCACTGGCCGGCAGGCCGCAGTGAGCCCTGCACCGCCGGAATGACGCCGTAGACCGAGCCGTGATGCTGCCACGGCTGGATCGACTTGTATTTCTCGGCCGGGTCATCGAGCACTTGGATCTCGATGCCGTCGTAGACTCGATTGCCTTGCAGGTTAGGCGATCGTAAGCCGATGCCGTTGTTGCCGTCCGCGGGGATCAAGACGTCGAGCCGCAGCACAAAGTCGGAGTACTGCTTGGCCGTAAACAGATTGCCGCCGGTTTTCTCATCGCACACAATCGCGCCGTCGCGCACGACGTAGCCGTCGGTGGCTCCGATCCAGCCGCTGAGCGTCTTCCCGTCGAACAACGGTACGAAGCCCTCTTCGGCGACGAGCGGCGCATCAAGCACCACGCTCGCGAGCAGGGTCAACACGAACGACGAGAGCGAGAGGCCGAAACGAGCATGCATGAACGATGACTCCGACGTGATTACCCGATCGAGCGATCAGTCTTTCTTCAGCGGAAAGAGCAACTTGAGAAAGGCATCAACTTCCGGTGAGTCGCCGTTCGCTTCGACCTTGCGAACCGAGCCGTCGGTCAGGGCCGCCTGGACGCTACCGCCGTCGACCCGCATGAGTTGATCGAGGGGCGATTCGCCGTCGAGCTTCAGATCGTCGGGCTGCGTCCAAATGATCGATTGATCGTACGACGCTTCGACAAACAGAACCGCCTGGCGACCCGCCGGCAGCTTAAACACTTTCCCCTTCTCGTCGTACAACGTCTCATCGCTGAGCGGAATCTGATAGAGCGTCGCCCCCAGTTCTCGCAAGTCGGGCGTATACGGATGACCGTAAAACGCGGGCATCTTGGAGATCAGCGTCCGGTTATGCTCGCTGTCCCACGGCTCATCGAGATGGAATTGTTCGTAGAGTCCTTTGCCGTCCACATACGGCAACAACGCGACGCGCCAACTCAAGAGCGGCTTGCCGTCTTTCGAGCGGATCGCCTGCGGCAACGTTTCGTTGTGGTCGAACTGATAGGCCGCCGCGGCGATGGCGAGTTGGCGCAAATTGTTGCTCGATGCGACTTCTTGTGCGCGATGACGCGTGGTCGCAACGGCCGTCGTCCCGACGAACGCACCCATGCCTGCCACGACGGTGATCGGGCCGATGCTGGGTCCGGTTGCGTACGTCTCGGCAGACCACACCGTCGACGAACTTCGTACGATGCCGATCGACGGCTGCAAGTGCGGACCGATGGCCGTGTACGACGGAAACTTGCTCAGGTCGGCAGTGATGCCGGTCTCCTTCTCCATCGCAGCGGCGGCCATCGTAGCGCCATATTGCAGATAGGAATACAGAATCTGCGTACCGAAATGCGGGTCGACGTACGAGACGGCCGTCACTCCTCCGGCCGCAATCTGCTTGGCGATCGGTTCGAGATCGGCCAGGACCCCGACGGCGGCGGGTCGCGCCAAGTGCGTCCGAACCATCTGCGGCGACAGCGAGAAAATCAAACGCCCCTCGACGAACGCCCAAGCGGGAGCGACGGGGACCGGTTCACTGATGAATTGTAGGTAGGAAATCGTCTGCTCGCCGACGGTCGTCTTCTTCAGCGCGAACAGCGGCTTGCCGTTGCGTCCCCCTTCGGCCGCTGCGATGCGGAGAACTTGCTCGATGACGCGTTCCAACTTCGCTTGATCGCGAACCGACACGGTGGCGCACATGCCGGTCAGCAGCGCGCCCCCTTCCGTCGGCGCGTTGTAGACGGTCCAAACATCGCCGAGGCCGTCGAGCAGATCGCGTTTGAGGCCGAAGCCGATTTCTTCCTCGGCCTGACCGAGTTCCTTTTCCAACTGCTTGGCGGCATTCGAATCGACGGCACCGACGAGGTCGACGAATCGCTGAAAGATGTCCGCGCCGTCGATGCGTGCCGCGAGGGCGAAATCGGCCGACTTCGGAATGCCGGCGAGATCCTCTTTGCTCAGCGGTTTGCCGTTGAGCAGGGTCAACACTCCCTTGGCATTCGCCGCGTGGCCGACGAGCAACTTCGAGACGGCTGTGGATTCATCCAGTCCCGAGGCCGCGGCAATGTATTCCAATTCTTCCAAGCCGAGCGTGTCGACAACTTGCTTCACATCGAACGGCGCACCGAAGGCGGCGGCTTGCTCGATGAACGGCTTGGCCAACTCGAACGCTTTGGCGACGTTGAAGTAAACCAGTCCGCTCGTGCGGGGTAGCTTCGCATCGGCGGTCAACTTGCTGAGCCAGGCGGGGGCTTCGCCCCGTCCGTTCAATCGCTTGAGCAAAGCGGTTGCTTCCCCTTCGCCTGCGGCGACGAACAGGTACTCGCCGCTTACGCCCCACGAGACCGGCGGCACTTGCGGCGGCATCGGCAAGCGACGAACTTCAACCCCTTCGACGGTCAGCTTCTCAACCGTTTGGTTCGGCGGAATTTGCGTGAGGTAGAATCGTTCCCATTGCTCGACGACGTCGCGGAGCGCGGCAATTTGATCGCCGGCGTGAATCAAAAACGCGCCGTTTCCCCCCGGCGCGACCGGATTCACGGCGACATCGGCGACGTACAGAATGCTCGGCCTTGCGATCAAAGCTTTCGCTAAGGTCGGCAACGTCTTGCCCAAGAGCTTCGCCGGCTCATCGTTCGCCGGGACGAGCTTAAGTGCCTCTTCGGTCAGACGATTCAACTCGGCCAAGAACGCTTGGTTCTCGGGCTCGGCTAGCATCTGCTCGAAATGATTCGACGACTTCGGGTCCGGCTTCGTCATGCCGTAGTGCGCGACATAGATGAGCGCGGTTGGTGGGGCGGCCGCTTGCAGGCCGGCATCCGGCGGCAGCGGCGTGCCGACGGCCGAGAGACCTCCGCCGCCGAACAAGAGGGCAACAATTAACAGTAAAGGTGCCCAGGTGACGCCTACCATTGCCATAACGAATCCCCCGCTGATGATGAACGAAGCCGGTCGCCTGCCGCGACCGGTGCGCGATCATACCGCGCGCAAATCGACGTGTCGAACGTCGCGCCGGCTTCGACGCGCAAGCGGTCGTTGAGGTTTCCGCGAGGATCGCGCTATTTCAGCGTTTCGATCTGCCGCGGGTCGGTGACGGCGATCTGATAGCGACCTTTGCGTTCCGTTACTTGGCCGCTCACGCGGACGCGCTTATGCAAAAAGTGCGCGGCGAAATCGGCAACGCCGTCGGCCTGGAACTTCTTCAGCCCGTCGTCGAACACGACGACCGTGAAGTTGCGATCGCTCCGATAGTCGGCCTCGGAGTTGAGGAAGCCGATCGGCGGCGTCGACGGCTGCACGTTCGACGAGCCGACTTCGAACTCCACGGTGCAGCGGCCGTTGAGATGTTTGGCGATTTCCGTCAGCGGCACCACGGGCCCGGCGGCCACGGGAGCCGACGCCGGCGCAACCGGCTTCGTTCCCGTCGCGCTCGGAACCGGCTTCACCGACGCGACGACGGCCGACGGTGTCGTTTCCCACGTTGCGACGACCGGACGATGATCCGACCCGAACGTCTGCATCTCCAACACGGCGGGCGAGAACTTATCGGCCGCGGCACCGAGGACGTACAGATTGTCGATCGGCGTGCTGTTGATGCCGGGAAACGTCGTGTCGCGAATGTCGCCCGACAGATTACGCATTTTGATCCCGAGCAAGCCGCCGCCGAGCATGGCGTGCGTCTCGTCGTAGCCGTCGGAGGTCGACGTCGTCACGACGTCGTCGCGGGCCAAGTCGCGGCCGTTCTTGGCGTCGGAGTGACCGACGTTGAAGTCGCCGGCGACCAAGCAGGTGTAACCGGGGAACAGCCGCAGGTCTTGGGCGACCGAATCGACGAGGGCCGCCGTGACGAATTCGCGCCGATCGGCGTTGGCGCGATCCTCTTCTCCGTCGTTGCCGCGCGACGACTTCAGATGCACCGCCGCCACGGTCAGTTTGAGCGTGTCGATCCGGACCCAGAGAAAGCCGCGAATCCGTTCGAGATCCGCCGGTGCGACTTGTCCGAGCTTGGCCAACGGCGCGATCGGCAACTCGGTCGGCGCGTTCGGCTTACCCGCATTATCGGGCGAGGGATCGTATTCGATGACCTGCGTGATCGGAAAGCGGCTGACGATCGCCACTTCGAACGCACTGAAGTCGGGGGCGTCGCTCGGGGCGAAATCCGAGCAGGCGACGTAATAGCCCTTGAGGCCCATCGCGTCGCGAACCGCTTCGGCTGCCGCCAAGGAGGTCACTTCTTCCATGACCAGCACGTCCGGGCGAACGTGCTTACCGAACTCTAAAAAGTCATCGCCGCGCGACTTCACCGCCTCGGGCGAGAATCCTTCGTGCGCGTTCCATGTGACGACCCGGAGCGTTTCGGCGTAGGTTGCGGTCGCAGAGACTGCGACGATCACGCAAGCGAACAAAACAGAAAACGACAACTTACGAGCAACCATCATCCAACTCCGGGTGCGAGTCTTCGCAGGGGGCCGGTCTCGTCGATGACAAGGATCGGCCTAACCCTAAGACTAACCGCGAAGCGGTTGCGACGACAACGTAAATTGCCGGAAAACGCCTAGACGCACCGTGATTCGATCGCGCTAGGAAACGAAAGATTAAGGGGCGTCGGTCAGCGCCGCCTTCAGATTTTTGACGTCGGTCCCCATGGCGGCCGCTTCGTCGAGCAGGGCCATCGCTTTGGCAGGATCGCCCGCTTGCTCCGAGGCGAGGAACGAAGCGATCGCGATCTTCGTCGAGGCGGCATCGGCGGGCAGCGAACGTTCGGCCAACATCACGGCTAAGGCGGGGAGCACCTTGTCGATCGGGATCGCGACGTCCTTGTTGTTCTGCTTGACGATGATCGCGAGATCATCGTGCTTGACGACTTGCGCCGCCTTGCCGGCGTAGATGATCTCGTCCCCTTCTTTCAGCGACTTCACGCCTTCACGAACCGCGGTCCAGAAGACCCGGATGTGTTCGACGACGCGGCCATGCTCGTGGCTCGACGTGATCAGAGCCGGCGTGTCGGCGGTGACTTGCGCCGTCAGGATGATTTCTTCGGCCTTGGCGTAGTCACGGGCCTTCAGACGAGTGCGGGCCGCACCGAGCATGTTGTTGACCGACTTCTCGCGCAGCGCATCGGGCGGCAAGACGGCTTCCATCGCGACTTGCGTCGGTTCGAGCCCGGCGATCATCGGAACGGCCGCCGGTGCGCTCGGCGTCGCGGGCGCGGGCATGGCGGCCGTCGCCGTCGGTGAAGCGGCGGGGGACGGAACCGGCGGAGGTGCGGGGACAGGCTTCGGCGGCGTGAAGGGGCTCGGAGGCGTACCGGTGGCTGAAGCCATCGGCATCGGGGCCGGTGTGGCGATGCTCGGCACGACGCCGGCGGGAGCCATTGACTGCACTAAGTTTGGGATCGGCGGAAAGCCTTCGACGGTGCCGCTATTCATGTCGCGCATCCGCGCTTCGTTGCGCAACACCTCGTCCGGCGTCGAACGATAAACGGAACCGTCGGTGAAGCTGTTGGTGTCCGGGAGCGGCGACATGGCCAAGACCATCTGTTCGGCACGCGTCAGGGCCACATCTTGCGGCATTTGATTCGGCTTCTTCGCGACGACCGTCGGCTGTGCGCGGGGAGTCGGCGTCGATTTCGTCCCCATGGCAACGGCGAGCATGACAATGCCGAGGATCGCGCCGGCACCGCCGATGATCGCGGTCGCCATCATCGTGCTGGAGCTCTTCTGCTTCCGAGCGCCGGCTAAGCGAGTTCGCTGAGAGACGTTGCTCGACGAGTAACTGGAGTTACCGACGGCAGGCGCGGCGGCGGGCGTCATCGTGGCGGCGAATGCGGCCGGTTGAGCCGGCGGCGGAAAGCCGGGGGCATATCCTGCCGGGGCCGTCGGTGCACCATACGGCGGCGCGGCGGGCGGATAACCCATCGGCGCTGCGGCAAACGGCGGAGCGGCTTGCGGCATCATCGGTTGCGCGCCCGGGAACCCGGTCGGTGCGCCAAAGTTGTTTTGCGGCGGGGCTCCGTAGCCCTGAGCGGCCATCGGCGGTGCTGCATAGCCGGGGTAGGCACCATAAGGATTCGGGGCGGCCGGTGCTTGCGGGGCCGTGTTCATCGGCGGGAGCGTGTACGCGCCGGGCGGGAGCATCATGGTCGGCGAATCGGCGGCGTCGATCAACGACGGCGGCGCGGCCGGTGGAGCAGGCGGCGCCAATTGTTGCCGCAGTTGCTCGTCGTACTGCCGCCGCTTGTCCGGCGACAGCAACAGGTTCATCACGCCGGTCACTTCGCGGCTCAGCTTCTCGGCCTGTTCGGCATTCGGGCCGTTACGATGCGGTTCCAGTTGCTGCAGTCGCAACTCGGCCGCTTCGGCAATTACCGGAGGCTCGGTCTCGAAATTGGGGACGCCCAGCAGGTCGTAGTACGACGGCTTCGTGCTCGTGTTGAGCCCGAACCATTCTGCGTAGGGGTTGAACCGACTCGACATGACCTGCTCCTTCTCTCTACTAATACCCGCAGCAACCGTTCGAAGTTCCGGGTCGAACGGCCGCCTGCCCGCGGTGTTTATCCGTACATTATGAACCGATCGCCCGGAGACGACAAGAACGATCTGCCCGATCCGTCGGTTCGAACCAGCGTCCGTCTCGGCATTAAGACGCCGTACGTAGTCGAAACGTTGCCGACATTTTCCGAAAAATCGGGGCGAACAGACCCCGGCAGGGGGCGATCGTCGCCGGCCGGGGGGCGTGGCTTAGCCGAACCGACCGGTCACGTAATCTTCGGTATCTTTAACCGTCGGATTCGTGAAGATCTGCTGCGTCGGGCCGAACTCGACGATCTTGCCGAGATACATAAACGCGGTGTAATCGCTTGCGCGCGAGGCCTGTTGCATGTTGTGCGTGACGATCAGCACGGCATATTTCTTTCGCAACTCGCGGATCAACTCTTCGATCTTGCCGGTCGCAATCGGATCGAGCGCCGAGCAGGGCTCGTCCATCAACAGCACTTCCGGCTCGGCCGCAATCGTACGCGCGATGCAGAGTCGCTGCTGCTGTCCGCCCGACATTTCGTAGGCCGACTTGTGGAGCCGATGCTTCACTTCTTCCCAGATGGCCGTCGACTTCAACGCGATTTCGACGCGGTCGCACAACTCGTTCTTGTTCGTGATCCCCTTGAGCCGCAGCCCGTAGGCGACGTTCTCAAAAATCGACTTCGGAAACGGGTTCGGCTTTTGGAAGACCATGCCGATGCGCATCCGCATTTCGATCGGGTCGACGCTCTTGTCGATGATGTTCGTCCCGCTGGGATGCAGCGTAATCCGACCTTCGTAGCGCGTGCCGGGATACAGGTCGTGAATCCGATTGAAGCAGCGGAGGAACGTGCTCTTGCCGCAGCCCGAGGGACCGATCAACGCGGTGACGCGATTCTCGGCCAGCACGAAGCTCAGGTTATGCAACGCCTGCACGGCGCCGTAGAAGAAGTTCAGCGACTCGACCGTCACCTTGGGAGTCGGGGGCGCGTCGTGCTCGTGGCGGGTGGGTTCAACCATGTTGTTTGTATATGCCAACGGCGACCGAGTCATGCTGCCGTTGACGGCGGGATCGGCGATCGCAGGAATGCGTCGTTCTACAGGCTTTTCGTCGGCGGCGGCAAGATTCATCCGCAATTCCCCTACCATTTAATGCGACGCCGGGCTCGATATCGAATGAAAATCGCAATGGCATTGAGCGATAAGGTAATGGCAATCAGCACCAATCCGGCCGCCGCGGCGTTGCTTTGAAAATCTGCCTGCGGGCGTGAAGTCCAGTTGAACATCAAGATCGGCAAAACCGTGAACGGAGACTCGATCCACTCGAAAGAGACGAACGGAAACTCGCCGCTGAACGGTGCGGGCTGCGGCAGCGAAGCGAGATAAGCCACGGCCCCGACGGCGATCAGCGGGGCCGTTTCGCCGATGGCCCGCGACATCGCGATGATGACGCCGGTGGTGATCCCGCCGAGCGAATAGGGCAACAGATGATGCCGCACGACTTGCCATTTCGTCGCGCCCAAGGCATAGGCCGCTTCGCGAACATGGACCGGAATGGTCCGCAACGCTTCGCGCGTCGCCACGATGACGATCGGCAAGATCAACAGCGCGAGCGTCAATCCGCCGGTCAAAAAGCTTCGTCCGAAATCGAACAGCGTGATGAACACGCCCAAACCCATCAGGCCGTAAATGATTGACGGCACGCCGGCGAGATTGGCGATATTGACTTCGATAATCGTGTTGATGCGTCCCTTGCGGCCGTACTCTTCCATGTAGACGCCGGCCGCCACGCCCAGCGGAACCGCCGTCAGGCCCGTAATGCACATGACGGCCAGCGAGCCGACCCAAGCAGCCAAGATGCCTGCCGACCCGGCGCGACGCGACGTGAACGAAGTGAGGAACTGCCAATTGATGCGGCCAAAGCCTTGGTACATCAAATCGCCCAACAGCACGACCAGCATGATGAGCCCGAGCGACGTGCAAGCGATCCCCAGCGCGCCGAAGAGCTTATCTTGGCGCTTGCGGCGAGCGACGATGACGGCGAGCGAATCCATTTACAGTCCGAACCAGTGTTTGCGCGGCGTAAGTTCGGTTAATAAGCTTGACGGAAGCGTTTGCGAAGTTGATGGCCGAGGATGTTGAAGGTAAGCGTCATCGCAAACAGCGTAATGCCGGCGGCGAAGATCGATTGATAGCCGGGGCTGCCATGCTCCAAGTCGCCTTGACTGACTTGCACGATGTAGGCTGTGATCGTCTCGGCCGGCTGCCGCGGATCGAATGTAAGATTGGCCTGCATCCCGGCGGAGACGGCCACAATCATTGTCTCACCAATCGCCCGCGACACGCCGAGGACGTAGGCCGAGGCGATGCCGGAAAACGCGGCCGGGAAGACGACGTGGAACCCGGTATGGACCTTGTTGGCCCCCATCGCGTAGGCCCCTTCGCGGAGCAGCATCGGCACGCTTCGCATCGCATCTTCGCTCAGCGAACTGACGTACGGAATGATCATCACCCCCATGACGATGCCGGCGCTCAGCATGTTGAACGTAGGCAGCCCCGGCACGAACTTCTGCAAGAGCGGGGTCATGAACTGGAGCGCGAAATAGCCGTAAATGATCGTCGGCACGGCGCTGAGCATTTCCAGTAGCGGCTTGATCGTTTCGCGCACAGCGTGCGGCGCGAACTCGCTCAGATACATTGCCACGATCGTTCCGACCGGCAAGGCAATGCTCAGCGCGACGAACGTCGTCACCAAGGTCCCCGTCACCAACGGCAAAATGCCGTAGCGCGGATTGGCGAACTGCGGGGTCCACATCGTGTCGGTCAGAAAGTCGATCGGCGAGACCGTCTGCGTGAAGAACGTAATCGACTCGAACAGCAAGATGCCGACGATGCTGCACGTGACGACGATCGACGAAGCGGCAGCCGCGAACATCACCGAACCGGCGGCGAAGTTCGTCCACTGCCGACGCTGCACCAACCGCGCGATCGGGTCACGATCGACGGTCGGTGCGACGTCTAACAAGGCACCTGGTGTGGCCATGCGTTGCGTCCTATGCGCCTTCGCGTTAGCTCTTCGGATCTCGCTTCAGGATGTCTTCGACCGGCAGACCGACCTCGGGCACGCCGCCGAAAGCGGTTCCGGTCTTCATCGTCTTGATTCGCTCGAGCACCATTTCATAGGCCTTGTCGGGAAGCGGCAAGTAGCTCACTTCCGTCGCCAAGGGCTTGGCATTTTTAATGAAGAAATCGACATATGCACGTACGTGCGGCTTGTCGGTCATCGATTTCTTGTTGACGTAAATGAACAACGGACGCGACAGCGGGTTGTACTTGCCGGAGACGACCGCTTCGAGGCTCGGCAACGTGGCGGGCAACGTGTCCTTCTCCCAGTCGATCGCCAGCGCCTTGAGCTTGGCCTTGTTCGAATCGTAGTAGGCGAACGGAATGTACCCCAGAGCCGCCTCGTTCCCTTCGATCCCTTGCACCAGCGTGTTGTCGTCTTCGCTGGCGGTGAAATCGCCGCGGCTCGACTTCGCCTTGCCGCAGACCGCTTCGGTGAAATAGTCGAACGTGCCGGAGTCGGTTCCGGCGCCGAACAGGACGAACGGCTTGTCCGGCCATTCAGGACGGATCTGGTTCCATTTTGTGATGGTCCCTTGCGCGCCCGGCTCCCAGATTTTTTTCAACTCGGCCACGGTGATCGAGTCGACCCAAGTCGCCTTCGGATTGACGGCGACCGTCAGAGCGTCGAAGCAGACGGGAAGCTCGAGGTATTCGATGCCGTTCTCTTTGGCGGCCTTCATCTCGTCGGCCGAGATCGGACGGCTGGCGTTAGCCACGTCCAACTCGCCGCGGACGAATCGCTTGAAGCCGCCGCCGGTGCCGGCGATGCCGACCGTCACGTTGACCTTGCCGTTCTGCGACTTCATGAAGTCCTCGGCCACAGCCTCGGCCACCGGGAAGACGGTGCTCGAACCGTCGACCGTTACCGTCGCACCAGACTTGATCTCGGACGACGTGCCGCTGCCGCCACCGCTTCCCCCTGCTCCTCCCTTAGAAGAGCAACCGGCGACGATTGCTAGCAACAGCGTCGGCAGTCCGATGCGGCGTACGATTGCGTTCCCCAAAATGAGTCTCATCCTTTGATATCCCTGTGTGCGTAACGTGTTGTTGGTTTAGTGGTTGATCCCGCTGCGGTCGGTCGCGATCCGACCCGTCAGCGGATTTGTGTTCTTTCGTGCGGCCGAGCATACCGGCCGATTGTTAGCAAATTGTGAGGACGGCGTCGGAAGCCCGTTTAGATTACCGGAATTTCGGCTCCGGCGTGTGATAAACGAAGTCGGTGTCAGGGGTTAGCTAATGAGCAAGGGCTCACCGACCCGCCTTTTGGCCCAATGTCACCCGCCGCGGCCCCACCATCGATAAAAGCCAATTCTTTTTGGACAAACGAAGGCAAATACAAAGGTGAATTCAATTGACGGCTGAAGTCGAAATAGGTTAACATCCGAGTGCATCAGAAGAGGCCGATGCCTGGCCTATTCCCGCCCTAACAGCCGCTACGACTTCCCGCCTCCCGCCGCTAAAGGATTGCGACCATGTTCCGTGTGAACACTGGCACAACGGCCCGTTATTGCGATGGTGTCAACCGCCGCAGCTTCTTGCAACTTGGCATGGCCGGCATGGGGGCTCTCGGCCTCGGCGACCTGCTGAAGTTGAAGTCGGCGCAAGCCGCCGCGGGGGTGACGGCGAAGAAGGACACGTCGGTCATTCTGATTTGGCTCGATGGCGGTCCGAGCCATATTGATACCTACGACATGAAGCCCGATGCTCCGGCCGAGTATCGCGGCATTTGGTCCCCCATCCCGACGAACGTTCCGGGCATGGAAGTGACCGAGCTGTTTCCGATGCAGGCGAAGATTGCCGACAAGTGGTCGGTGATTCGCTCGATGCATCACGATAACGGCGACCACTTCACCGGTGGGCACTTCATGCTCACCGGCAAGGGTGGCGTCAACGGCGCCGAGAATCGCGGCAAGCATCCGTTCTTCGGCGCTGCGGCTTGCAAACTTCTTGGCCCGCGCCAAGCCGGCATGCCCGCCTCGGTGGCGATTCCGAGCGCCATGAGCATCGGTCTCAGCCCCGGCTACTTCGGCGGAAACTATCTCGGCAAAGAGTACGACCCGTTCAATACCGGCGGCGATCCGAACTCGGCCAAGTTCCAGGTGCAAAACCTTGGACCAATACAATCACTCGACTTGGAACGACTGCAAAACCGTCGCTCTCTGTTAAGCCACTTCGACAACATGCGACGCGAAGTCGACACAAGCGGCGCGCTCGCCTCGTTCGATCGCTTCCAGCACGAAGCCTACAACATGGTCGCCGGTGCCAAGGCGATCGAAGCCTTCGACATCAGCCGTGAAAGCGACAAGACCCGCGATCGCTACGGTCGTCACAGTTGGGCTCAAAGCACGCTGCTGGCTCGCCGTTTGGTCGAGTCGGGCGTCACCTTCACGACCGTCAACTGCGGCGGCTGGGATCATCACTGGGACCTGCAGAAGGGCTACCACAAATACCAGCCGATCGTCGATCAAATGGTCTCGGCCTTGATCGAAGATCTCTCGGCAAGCGGGCAACTTGATCGCACGCTCGTCCTGCTATGCGGCGAGTTCGGCCGGACGCCGAAGATGAACGACGGCGGCAACGGCGGCGCACCGGGCAGCATGGGAACGCCGGGCCGCGATCACTGGGGCAACGCTCTCTCGGTGCTCATCACCGGTGGCGGCGTCAAGGGTGGCCGACTCATCGGCACCACCGACGCTCGCGGCGAACGCCCGAAAGATCGCCCGCTCACTCCGGGCGATTTGCATGCGACGATTTTCGACGTCCTGGGCGTCGACCCACGTGTCGCGTTCCCCGACTTCACGGGTCGGCCGACGCACATCATTGAGCAAGGCGAGTCGATCCGCGAGTTGTTCTAATCGCGACTGCGGTTAGCCGCGAGCGCTTACTCAACCGGCAACTCGTAGAGTGCCGCTTCGAGATCGTTACGCACCAGAATCTTCCGCCCAATTAGCACCGGCACGTTCCACGTCGTGCCGACAGGCAGCAAGGTCGTGCGTGTCAGTTCTTGATACTTCGTCGGCTCGGCCGGAACGACGGCTAGGTCGCCCGTCTCGCTCAGCACGACGAGCAGGTCGTCGACCAGCAGAACTTGCCCGTGTCCGTAGTCCGCATTGCGCGACGAGCGCCATTTCAAGTCGCCGTCGGCCAGGTCGAGGCACATCAAGAACGCGCCGTCGTCCAGGCCGTAGGCATGATTGTCGCGAACGACGAGGTTGGTGAACTTCGGCTTCAGCTTGTTCGTCTTCCACTTGCTTGCGACTGACCATTTGCCGTCGCTGCCGCGCGTCACTTCCAACATCACGCAGCCCGTGCCGTATCCGGCAGAGATCAGCACCCGCTTGTCATCGAGCACAATTGGCTGCGGCACCTTCGGGTTGATGCCGTTCCACATCGCGTCTTCGTAACGCCACAGCTCGGCGCCGGTTTCGGGATCGTGCCCCGTCACTGCCTGCCAGTTGACGAGCACCACCTGGTGCACGCCGCCGATCGTCCGCAGTTGCGGCGAGCAGTAGCCCGGCGGATCGTTGCCGACGCTCCAAACCGGTTTGCCGTCGAGCAGACCGTACGCATGCAGCGAATTCCCTTGCGTACCGCCGGCGCTGACGACGACGATCGGACCGTGTTTCGCGGAGTTGTAGACGAGCGGCGACGAACTGACGCCCCAATCGGGAATCGTCGCCGCACTTTCTTGCGCGGGATTGCGCGACCAGAGCTTCTTGCCGGTGGCGGCATCCAGGCAATTCAACAGCCCTAAGCCGCCGACGCTAAGCAGTTTGCCCTCGAAGAACGTCGGCGTGGCGCGTGGGCCTTTGCCGCCGAGCGACGAGTCGTAGCAACCGGGATCACCGTGGGCCCACTGGATCTTGCCATCGGTCAAGGAATAGCAGGTGACGAGCTCATTGAGGTCGTCGGTCGTCTCTTCTTGCGTAAACGCATAGTCTCCGACGACGGCAAAGCTCGACCAGCCTTTGCCGACTTTCACCCGCCACAGTTCGCGCGGTGGCGTCTTCGACCAATCGCGCGCTAGTTTGCCCGACGGTTCAGCGTAGATGGCATCGCCGCGAGGGCCGAGAAATTGCGGAGCATCGGTCGGAGACGGCGTCAGCACCAGTGGCGGATCGGCGAGGCGCGCAACGTGAATCACGTCGCCGACATCGATGCCCGCTTTACGAAAGACACGAAGAACCCACTGTCGCGGCACATACTTGATGTGCAAATTGCCCGTATACTCCGCCTTCGCCGTCAACAGCAAGAGCGCCGCTCCGCCGATCACGGTCCAGACCAAGACGCGTTTGATTCCGCGACTTACTCCGGCCGACGCGAGGAGCCATATCCAAACGCCGGCCGCCGTCAGCAGCAACGCGATCGTCGTCGAGAGATTGCGAATCGCGTTATCGAACCACGGATTGAATTGGCAAAAAGCAACCGCAGCGGCGCTCGCCGCCGCGATCATCAACAGCCGATTCCAACGGAATTGAGGGGGCGCAAGCAAGCCGCCGGCCCCCGAGTCCATGGCCATTCGATCTTCCTCCGTGCAGGTACGTTCAGCGACGGCGCAAGCGAAACTAGACGCCGGTCCGCATCGTCACTTCGAGCAGATGGTAGCCGAACTGCGTCTTTACCGGGCCTTGAACTTCGTTCAGCGGTGCGCTGAACACGACCTTATCGAATTCGGGCACCATCTGTCCGGGACGGAATTCGCCCAGGTCGCCCCCTTCGCGACCCGACGGGCACGAGGAGTGCTTCTTCGCCAAATCCTCGAACTTGGCCGCCCCGGTTTCGATCTGCTTCTTCAAATCGTTACAGGCCTGTTCACTGGCGACGAGGATATGGCGGGCGCGGGCTTTCTGAAGGGCCATGATGCTACTCTCAAATCGGGAAGACATGCGGGTTCGTTCACAATCGGACGCCTTAAAGGATACCGGTCGAGAGCGTTTCGGCAACCGACGCGCCACGATTTGCCGGGGAAACAAGTAAGGCGACTTCGCTACGCGCCGCGGATGGGGTTGTGATACACTTCCGGCTTGTTCGGTGCGTATCGGCACCGACGCTGGGAAAGGCAGACCGACCATGCGGCCTTCTATCACCGCCGAACGAGGGATCGTCGTCGGCATCGCCGTCGCCCTCACTTTGCAAGCAGTCAACGGCTACTTCGCCTATCGTGCCGCGACCGACTACGTGCAGGCCGCGCAGGACCGCCGCGCTTCGTTGAATATCTTGCAGCACTCGGAAGGGTACTTGTCGCTGCTGAAAGATGCCGAGACCGGCCAGCGCGGTTTTGTGCTGACCGCCGACCCGTCGTACTTGGACCCTTACAAGAAGGCGGTGGCGGGTCTGAGTGAATCGCGGAGCAAATTCTACGATTCCGCACGAGACGAATACCCCGACGTTCTCACGGAAGTCGATCGCCATACGAACAAGTTGATGGCCGAGTTGGGCGAAACGATCGATTTGCAATTGAACGACCCCGTCGCCGGTCAGGCTGCGGCGCAAGAACTCGTTCGGGGCGGGGCGGGCAAGCATTCGATGGACGAACTCCGTCGGATCATTTCTGACTTAAAGGCTGCCAAACAACTGAAACCCGAGATTCAACGACTGCGGCATGACATTTGCGCCCGGTCATGACGGACTCTTGTTTTTATCACAAGGAGAATCGTCATGGCGGATGCTTGCATGCCGGAGAGGTTTTACGAGACGGCTTGTCCGATGTTGCCTGAGGAGAAGGAGATCGGTCCTCGGGGAGGCCGCCCGCCGAAGACGCATTACGTCGTGCTGAAAGTGATCTGGTTCGTGTTGGTGACGGGTTGTCGCTGGAAAGATGTGCCGCAGGAGATGGGCTGCTGTGGCGAAACGGCGCGCACGCGTCTGCAAGATTGGGAACAAGCCGGAATCTGGGACCGACTGCACCAACTGTTGTTGACCATGTTGAATCACGAACACCGACTGCATCTGGAGACGGCGATCATCGACACGACCCAGGTGCGGGCCTTCGGCGGCGGCGACGCGACCGGTCCCAGCCCCGTCGATCGCCGCAAAAAAGGGACGAAGTACACGTTGCTGGTCGATCGTGACGGGGTGCCTCTGGTGATGCGGGCGGTTCCGGCCAATCGGAGCGACCAGTTGGAGATTCTGCCGACGATCGTCGAGTTCCCCACCGTGGGCGGCAGGCCGGGGCGGCCTCGCACGCATCCCGACGAATTGTACGCCGACGCGGGCTTCGACTGCGAAGCCACGCGGAGCATTCTCCGTTGGCTCGGGATCGAACCGCACATCCGGCGACGCAACGACGCACACGGCAGTCAACTCGGTCGCGTACGGTGGGTGGTGGAGAGAACCATCAGTTGGATCAAAGGTCTGCGTCGCATGCGCGTCCGCTACGATCGCTCGGACACGTCGATCGACGCTTGGACGAGTCTTGCCGCCGCCGTCGTCTGCTTACACATCCTCAGGGATGCCGTTGCGTGACGTAATGACTTCTTATTTTCACCGGTTGTTTGCCAGCCTTTTAGAAGATCGTGAACGTGTGCGGCTCGGTCAGATCGGCGAGTCGATGGATCAACTTGCCCGCGACACGCCGCCGCGCGTATTGCTTGTCAGTTCGCTCGCCGTCGTGTTGATCGCCGTCGCCGGCTGGGTCGCCTATCGCGACGTCCGTCGCCGAACCGCCGCCGAGGCGAAGATTCGCGAACAACGATCTCTGCTCGATTCGATTCTCGACAACATTAGCGACGGCGTACTCGTCGCCGATGCTCAGGGGCGATTGCAGTTGGTTAATCGGGCTGCTCAGCAGATGCACGGGCAGGACGGCACCGGTGCTCCCTCGACGCAGTGGAATCGACGGTTCGGACTCTATCGCCTCGATCGAGAAACGTTGATTCCCAACGAGGAACTGGCCCTCGCGCGCGCCGTCCGCGGCGAGGCCGTCGATCAAGCCGAGCTTTATTTGAAACCGCCGACGGCGGAGGAAGGAATCTATCTCGGCGTCAGCGGTCGCCCCCTGCGCGACGATCACGGCAGTCTTCTGGGCGGCGTGATCGTCATGCGCGACATCACCTACCAGAAGCAGGCCGAGCAACGCACCGAGCAGACGCTGGCCGAGCTCGAGCGTCGCGTCGCCGAGCGGACTGCGGAGCTCACGCGCACCAATCACGAATTGCAACAAAAGAACCAAGAGAACGAGACTTTCGTCTACAGCGTCTCGCACGATTTGCGTTCGCCGCTGGTCAATCTACAGGGCTTCAGCCAAGAACTAGCGCTCTCCTGTAACGACTTGCGCACGCTGTTTCATGAGGCCGACGTTCCTCACGCCGTTCGCGCGCGGGATGAAAGTCCTCGACGAAGATTTCGAGCACTCGATTCGCTTCATCCAGTCGGCGGTCATCCGCTTGGCCGACATCATCAATGCGTTGCTCAAGCTGTCGCGCGCCGGTCGCGTCGAGTATCAAGTCGAGTCCGTCGCGGTCGATGAAGTCGTCGCGCGCATCGTGGAGTCGATGCATTCGGAGGCCGAGCGGCGCGGAGTGACGATTCAAGTCGAGTCGCTGCCGGCCGTCGAAGGCGATCAGCTTGCGATCGAGCAAGTCTTTGCCAACCTGCTGGATAATGCGTTGAAATATTCGGATCCCAACCGGCCGGGGAAGATCGTCGTCGGCGTGCTGGACGACGAGCCCGCGACAAATCTGCGCACTTTCTTCGTCCGCGATAATGGTTTGGGGCTTCCCGAGCAGGGGCGCGACAAAGTCTTTAAAGCATTCGAGCGATTTCATGGAAACATCGCCCCCGGAGAAGGAATGGGGCTGGCAATTGTGAAAAGAATCGTGAATCGTCACGGCGGCGAAATCCGATTAGAATCCAGCCCCGGAGAGGGGTGTATCTTTTATGTGTCGCTGCCCCTGGCACCGCTTGTTGTTCCCGTCGATACGTCGTTCCGCGAACCAACTTCGACTTCTCACTAAGAGGTCCCGATGCCGACCGAATCGTTGACGATTCTGCTGGTGGAAGACGACCCGGGCCATGCCCAGTTGGTGACGCGCAACTTGCAACGGAGCGGGTTTCGCAACGAGCTCGTCCACGTGTCCGACGGTCAAGAGGCGCTCGACTTTGTAAATCGAGCCGGTAATTACTCCGAGCGTCCGTTCGGCAAGCCGCTGCTGATCTTGCTCGACATCAACATGCCGCGGATCGACGGCATCGAGGTGTTGCGGCAGCTCAAATCGAATCCGCACAGCGAAAAGATCCCGGTCGTCATGCTCACGACGACGGACGACCCGCGCGAAATCGAACGTTGTTATCAACTCGGCTGTTCCGTTTACATCACAAAGCCGGTCGCCTACGAATCGTTCATCGACGCCATTCAGCGGCTCGGACTGTTTTTGCAAGTAGTTACGGTACTCCGAGAAACCCAAGGCTGACTCCGGTCGCAGCCGTTACCCCCCTGCATTAAACTCATGATCGTGGAGTCGGAAATACCGACGGCGACGGCACGCGGCTCGATCCTCATCGTCGACGACGATCGAGCGACGGCGATGCTGCAGCAACGCCGCCTGTTGCGAGCCGGCTATCAGGCCCACTTTGCAACCGACGTGGATAAGGCCCTGGAGATTATCGAGGGTGAACCGATCTCGCTGATGGTTCTCGATTATCGCCTGGCCGATAACCACACCGGCCTGGAGTTTTACGAGCATCTGAAGCAGCGCGGCCACAGCCTGCCGACGATTCTCGTCACCGGCTTTAGCAACGAGGCGTTGGTCGTGCAGGCGCTCCGCGCCGGCGTCCGCGACTTCGTCGCCAAGTCGCCCGACTATCTTGACTACTTACCGCATGCGGTCCGGCAGGTGCTCGAGAAGGTCGAAACGGAACGTCGATTGCGCGATGCCGAAGCATTGCAGGCGGTGGTCTTAGAGGCCGCGCTCGATGCCGTCGTGACCATCGACGACGAAGGGTGCATCGTCGAGTTCAGTCGCACAGCCGAGACGCTTTTCGGCTACGAGCGTCAGACGGTGCTCGGGCAATCCTTGGCCGAATTGGTGATTCCCGTTGAGTCGCGAGGTACGTTCGAAGCGATGTTGCGAACCTACCGCGACGCCGGTACCTCCGCGGCATCCCGTCGTCGGAGCGAGATCAGCGTCATTCGCGCCGATGGTTCGCGCTTCGACGGCGAGTGGTCTCTCTCCACCACGATGGTCGGAGGACGACGGCTTTTTGCCGCACACATTCACGATCTCACCCGGAGCAAATACCTGGAAACAGGGTTGCGCCTGCGGCAACGGGCACTGGAAGAGATCGGGGAAGGAATTCTGTTCACGGACGCGGTGCGGCCGGACCATCCGATCGTCTACGCCAACCCGGCCTTCGAACGAATGACCGGCTATCGGTTGTCGGACATAATCGGTAATAACTGTCGGTTTCTACAAGGCCCGAAGACGGATCCGGCGGCGATTAAACAATTACGGCAAGCCGTTGCCGAGGAACGATCTTGTTCCGTTGAATTGTTGAATTATCGCGCCGATGGGACGACGTTCTGGAACGCGGTATCGATTGCCCCGCTGCATGACGAAAGCGGCAAAGTCACTCACTTCGTCGGCGTGCAAAGCGACGTCGGTCAACGACGTTTCCTTGAAGAGCAACTGCGGCAATCGCAGAAAATGGAAGCCGTCGGACGCCTCTCCGGCGGCATCGCGCACGACTTTAACAACATTCTGACGATCATTCTCGGCAATGCTTCGTTGGCGCTCGATGATCTGCCGCAACGCATCGAGCATGCAACCGAATGTCTGCATGAGGTCATCGACGCCGCCAACCGCGCCGCGGCGCTCACTAAACAATTGCTGGTCTTCAGTCGCAAGCAGGTTTACGAGCCACAAGCGGTCAAAATCGACAAATTGACGGCCGATCTCGAAAAGATGCTCCGTCGAATCATCGGCGAGGATGTGTTGCTCTCGCTAAAAACGTCACCCGATCTTTGGTCCGTGAAGATCGATCCGGCACAGATCGAGCAGATCATCCTCAATCTCACCGTCAATGCCCGCGATGCAATGCCGACGGGCGGCTCGTTGATGATCCAAACGGAGAACGTCGAACTCGATGGGGCCTATGCCGCCTTACGTCCCGACGTCGCTCCCGGAGCGTACGTCAAACTTTCAGTTAGCGATACCGGCTGCGGGATCGCGCCCGAGGTGCTCCCTCATTTATTCGAACCGTTTTTTACGACGAAGGAACTCGGCCGCGGAACGGGGCTGGGGCTCGCCACCGTCTTCGGCATTGTGAAACAGTGCGGCGGTCACATCACGGTCTATTCGGAAGTAGGACAAGGATCCGTCTTTACGCTTTACTTCCCGCGCGATCAGTCGACGCCGCGCACGGAATCGCAACCGAGTTCGGCGGCAAAGAGCGTGCGCGGCACGGAGAAGATTCTCTTGGTCGAAGACGAAGAACAAGTGCGCCGCTTGGCGGCCGTCATCTTGCGGAATGCCGGTTATCAGGTCGTCGAAGCCGCCGACGGTCCGCAAGCTTTACAACTCGCCGAGTCGCAGGCTAATTCCTTCGATCTCGTCGTGACCGATGTCGTGATGCCGGGCGTCAACGGTCGCCAAACCGCCGACATGCTCAAAGCCAAAAGTCCGCTTCTCAAAGTGCTGTTCGTCTCCGGCTACACGAACGACGCGATCGTGACGCGAGGAGTGCTCCAGGAAGGAACAGCCTTTCTGCAAAAACCTTTCACACAAAGCACCTTGCTGAACAAGGTGCGGCATGTGCTCGACGCCTAACGCGCTGCGCCCTGCGACTTCACATGCTTGAGCACGGCCTGCTTGGCGGCGCGATCCGAACTCGCATCGGCGACATGGCCGACCTTCGGTAGATCGAGCATCTTCTTCTTGCCGGGCCACGCATTGAATGCGGCATAGACGCCGGTCGGCGGACACGTCAGGTCCAAATAGCCGACGGTGAAGATGGCTTCGGCCTTGCTGCGGGCGGCAAAGTTCACTGCGTCGAAGTAGCGGGCGACGGTCAACAGCGTCTCGTCATACACTCCCGCGGCATTCATCGAAACCAATTTCGGCCATCCGTTGATTCGATCGACGGCGCAACCCGTATGGTCGCACATCGCCGGAAGCTGCGCGGCACAGAACGTCACGCGACGATCCAGTCCGCCGGCAACGATCGCCTGACCGCCCCCTTGGCTTCGCCCAAAAACCACGAGCGTCCGTCCATCCCATTCCGACTGCGCGCAGGCCGTATCGAGAGCTCGCATCAGTCTTAAGTACATCTCTCGGAAGAAAGCCGTCTCGCGCGATTCTCGGCCGCGGAGCGGATACGACTTCAGCTCGCCGGCGTAGAGGTCGGTATAGAACGCGCGCGGCTTGCGGTTCGGCAAACCGTGCACGTTGAAATCGAGCGCGAGCATTCCTTCTTTGGCCCACTCAATGGCCGAACTCACCTGGGAGCTTTGAACGCCTGCCCCGTGACAAAGCACGATGGCCGGCAGACTTTTCGCTTTCGCGCCGATCGGTCGCGCAATGACCGCCGACAACGGCCCACCTAAGCCGTCGGCTTGCACGTCGAAACACTCCACTCCGCCGATCGTCGTCGGAATCGGCGTGAGCCGAACGTTTAACGGCACGTCGTTGAGCCGTCGTCGCTGCTCCTTCCAATACAGATCGAAATCGTCCGGCGGCGGCAAGCTCGGCATGATCCGCGACGGTTCAATCGCGGCCGATGCTAACGCCGTCTGGGTCGCTCCTTCGGACGGCATCATCTCAACGCGGCACTGCAAAAAACCGGGCTCATCGAGCTTCCCGCTCACCATGAACGTGCCGTTCTCCAGCTTCGCCTCGCCGGTCCGAATCGGTGCGACGCCGTCTTTTGAGATCGTCCACTTCACGCGGACGTCGTCGACCGGGACCTCGCCGCGCGAAACCTGGATCGTAAACGTGACCGCTTCGTCGCGGGCATAAATCGGTGCCGCCCGGTCCGTCGTCACCTGCAAGCGGTATACCGCAGTCGGTTCCGTTTCCTGCGCGAGCATCGTCGATGCGCAAGCCACCCACGCAATCGACCAGCAGGCAGCTATGCAATGCGGCATGGAGCTTTCGAGATCGGATTGAGGTTGGTGTTCCTTAGCGTCCAGATATTTTAGTTGCCGTCGTCAAGGCAAGCCACGTTTCCGCGTCGGCTTTGCACCGCGGAACACCGTCGGCCGTGTAACAATTAACGTCGGCTTAAGAATTCACTTTGGAAACCAAGACCGTTTCCGCGAGCCGTTCGACCGCCGCCCGATCAATTCGCGCGGGATGCAAAGTGCTCAAATTGTCGCTCGCAGCCGCGATTCCGTAGCGTAACGAGTCGATTAACTCGAAGCCGCGATCGAGCCCCACGGCGATCCCCGCCGCCAAACAATCGCC
>CAMCTH010000004.1 GCA_945877965.1 Planctomicrobium piriforme
TTGTCGACGAGAATGTCTTTCGCCGCGTTGCAGACGGCGATCAAGCTGTAGGCGCTGATTTCCATCGCGAGGTTGAAACCGTCGCGGCTGGTTTGCATCGTGTCGACCTTCAGATCGTCGAGCTTCGCGTAAGCGATCGCATGCACGAGGAAGTCGATCTTGCCGTACTCCGCGGCGGCGGCGGCCATGATCCCCTGGATGTCGGCGTCCTTTTGGACGTCCATCGGCCCGAGGATTTTGGCGTTGTTCGGGTATTTGTCGGTGCACTTCGACACGCGAAGGCGATTCTTTTTCTTCTCATCGTCCGGTCGGTCGGGCAGATGCGAGAAGCCGCAGATCGCCCCTTGTTGCATGGCGAACTCCGCGATGGCCCAGGCCAGCGAACGATCGTTGGCGACGCCGAGAATCAAACCCTTTTTGCCGTCGAACAAGCCCATGACGTGAATCCTTGCTAGTTGCGCGATGGCCGCGACGCAGCGCGCCGGGCAAGCCGCAAGGATAACGACAAATCGGCCGGGGTAACAGGCGGAGATCGGCCCGAGAGGGCCGGAAGTCGACATTACTCGCCCGTGAAACCGGGGAAACAGAGGTTGAAACCACCGATGCACACAGATGAACAGTGATAAGACAAGGGACAGACAAGTCTTATCATTCTCTCATCGGTGTTGATCGGTGTGCATCGGTGGTTATTTTTCTCCGCTGCGCCTCGCTCGCCTTTGGGCTTACGGCTTCTTCGGATTGACCGCCGCGTCGACGCGGGAGCGGATCGCTTGGCGGATGACGAACTTGACGCCGGCCGGCATGGCGTCGAACTCCGCGCGGCTGACCCGTTGGTCTTCGTTCTTGTCAAACGGCTTCAGCAACTCTTTGTGCTTCGGTTGAATGTCGAAGCCGCGGTCGAGAATGCCGTCGATCAGCGCGTCGACCAGTTCATCATTCCCCTTCGCCGACTTGCCGCCGGTCGCCCCTTTCGCTCCCGACGCTGCCAAGTCGCCGGCATCGAGATCGCGCGACTGCACGCCGCCGGCTAAGGCACCGCCCAGTCGAGCGCTCCGCATCAGCACCACTTCGCGGAGATCGGCCGTCGAGTCGGTCGTCACCTGCACGCTCAGCAAACACATCTCGTCGGTCGTCTGTTCGCCCCAACTCACCGGCTTCGGCGGCGAGCTCGGGTTGTGCGGATTGTCGGGCGAGTTGTCGTAGGTCGCTTCGAGTTTGATGACCGAACCTTTCGGCAAGCGAACCGGCTCGACGAAGGCGTACGATCCTTGCCAGTTGAAGTCCCAATCTTTGATCCAGACGAGCGGGATCGTCTTCCCTTCGGGCGTTTCGGCGAAGACCTTCATCGATCGGCCGAGCAGATGCATGTGCGGGCCGAGGCCAAGGACGTTTACGTCGACCGGCAGCTTCTCGCTTTGCGCGGTCGTTTCGTATTTGTTCTCGCCGGCTGGGATGTAGATCCGATGGTTCATCACCGCCAAGCCGCCGACGAGCGTCGTCGCCGGTTTCTTGGTGAAGTAGATGCCGACGCTCGAACGATCGGTCTCGGCTTTGCCGCTCGGGTGATAATGCATCTGCAAGACGAGGTCGCTGCCGGCGCGCAAGAACTTGCCGGTCCCCTCGGGCAATTTGCGCGGCATCGCGCCGGGAGCCCAACCGCCCAGGCCGCCGGTCGGCAGCACGCCCGGCCCGCCGAAACTCGCGTAGCCCGGTCCAGCGTCGGCCGCGTCCTTCTTGCGGGCTTCACCATTCGCATCGAGATACAGAATCGCATGATGCACGACGCGCCGATTGCCGGGACGAAATTCCGCGGCCGCCACGGTCCGCGCGCCGATCGTCGGAATCGGAATCACAAAGCAGCGATAGACGTCGCGACCGTCGGCCGGCACGGTGAACGCCTCGGGCATTTCCAAAATCAGATCCGGCTCGCCCAACTGCCAGCCTTCGACGAATTTTGGCGGCGCGGGAAGGTCTTTCGCGTCGCCCTCGGGCGCGCCGTTTTTGGCCCACGCTTGCAACGTCGCGATCTCGGCGTCGGTCAGGCGGCGCTCGTCGTGAAACTTGCCGTAGTTCGGTTCCGCTTTCCAAGGGGGCATCCGGCGCGAGGCGGAGATCTCGGCGACGAAATCGGCGCGCTTCGATACGTCTTCGTACGTCAACAACGGGAACGGCCCGACTTCGCCCGGCCGATGGCAGCTCGTGCAGTTCTTCCAGACGATCGGGGCGATGTCCTTGGCGAACGTCGGGCCGGGGCTGGATGAACCGGCCTGCGCCGCGGGAGCGGCCGCAAGAACGGCGACGAGAAGGATTCCGAGCGACGACATCATGTGACTCCTGGTTGGCTACGGAGTATTCTACCTCTTACCAACCCCGGATGTTTCACTCGGTTTCGTCGGCGGACACGTCACCCCCGCGACGAGGCTGGTAGGCGATTCAGCCGGAGATCGCGACGAGGAGTGAACTCATGACGGCCGACGACGGTGCGGCGCGGTTTTCGAATCGGGTCGCCGACTACGTCAGTGCGCGGCCGAGCTATCCGCCGGCGGCGATCGATTTTGTCCTGGCGAACGTGCTAGCAGAAGCAGACTCGAAGCAAGCGGACGGGGCGAAGTCGCTGACGATCGCCGATGTGGGCGCGGGGACCGGCATTTCGGCGGCGCTCTTCTTGGAGCGCGGAGCAACGGTCGTGGCGATCGAGCCGAACGCCGCGATGCGCGGGGCGGCCGAGAAGCTGCTCGGCGGCAACCCGCGCTTTCGGAGCGTCGACGGCACGGCCGAGACGACGACGTTGCCGGATCGGAGCGTCGATCTGGTCGTCGCCGCGCAGGCGTTTCATTGGTTCGACGTGCCGCGAGCGCGGTGGGAGTTTGCCCGCATCACTCGCGCTCCCGGCCGCTGTGCTTTGCTCTGGAACACGCGCCGCGCGAGCGGCACGCCGTTCTTAGCCGCTTACGAGGCGTTGCTTGCCGAGTTCGGCCTCGATTACGCCCAGGTGCGACACGAGAACATTGAGGCCGCGGCGCTGGAACGATTTTTTGTTCCGGGGACTTATCGGAGCCGGAAGTTTGAGAACGTGCAACGGCTCGATCTTGACGGCCTAATCGCGCGGCTCGCGTCGTCGTCGTACTTGCCGAGCGCCGATCATCCGCGCTATACCGCGATGCTCGACGCGGCGCGCAAGATCTTTGCCGAAGAGCAGCGCGACGGGGGCGTTGATTTGGTGTACGACGCCGAGGTTCACATCGGCTGCGTATCGGCGTGAACGGGTCGTCGATCGAGGGCGCAATAAAAAGCCGGGGCCGCGTGATACGGCCCCGGCTTTCGTTGTGATAATCTGACGGCTCGTCTGCTGCTTACAGCTTCGGCGTCGTCGCTTCGGGGTTGGCTTTGCGATCGGCGATTTGTTTGGCGATGTAATCCTTGGCGGCCATCGCGGCGCGGATTTCGTCGACGCTGAAGTAGGGATAGCTCGAACCGCCCAATCGCGTGACGGTCTTGGCGGCCAATTGCTCGAAGCTCATTTCGTTGTTCAAGTGCCAAGCGAGCACCTGCGCGACGCGCTGCGAGATCGTTCCCTTGTTGAGCATCTTGACGAGCTCGCCGACCTCTTCGCTGCTCGCGACCGAATCCAACGGTCGAAGTTCGTACTTCATCGAGGCCCGCGGATTTGGCTTGCCATGTTCGAGACAGACGCTGGTGAACGGGAGTTCGCCGATCCGCTCGGGAGCGACGTTGAACATGCCGCCTCCGCCGCCCGCGGCACCGCCGCCCCCCATTCCACCGCCGCCGCCTCCCATGCCGCCGCCGGTCGATTGACCGAGGCCGCCGCCGATGCCGCCGGTGCTGCCGATCCCGCCGCCGCCCAATTGGGCCAGCACATGGACCGTCGCAAAGGTCTCAGGAAGCTTGACGTTCAGCGGCTTGTCGGTCTTATTGGTGAACAGTAGCTTGCCCGACGCTTCGTTCTTATGCAGGACTTTGACTTCGACCTGGCCGGCCTTCATCGCATCGAAGAGCTCGACCGTGTCGTTGGCCGGATTGAATTGGCCCGGCTTCAACGGCTTGCTCAACTCGGCGGCCGCTCCGAAGCGGGGCGCAGCCAGAACCGCGAAACAGCAAACGGCGACGGACAGGAAACGAGCAAAGTGCCGGGTCATGCCAACTTCTCCAGAGCAAGAAACATCGACGACGACTGCGAGCAGCCGCAGCCGATGGGTGCGAGACGACGAGGACCGGTAAGACATGGGTCCGAGCTGCGGGAGTCGAAACAGTCCGCCTCAATAGAACGGCCGCACGACGCAAACAACCCAGACTCCCTAATTCTATTTCGCTTCCCGAGAACTCGCCACAAGAAAGTCGTCTTAACCCGATGGTTTCGGGGCCGCATCGGGCGACCAATCGCTACGACCGTCCGTTCAAAAATCGGGCCTGCCGGGCGAATTAATATATTTGTTCGCGGCGGCAAGTCGTTGACAAGCCGAATCAGCGTGTTTTACACTCCCGTCTCTTTAACTGCCTAAATGGTTGTAGTTTGCGACGTTCATAGAGGTCACCAACCCCGCTCGGCCGCCTAGCCTGCGCCACAGGACCGACGGCCGACTCGGATCAGTGTCTCCCCGGGGAAGTTCAATCCGCTCTTTCGCTGACCCGACGGCCGCTCCGCCGGCCGGTTGCGGCGGTCCCTCTAAAACCTACTGCAAATTAACTGACCCATCGTTCGACTAGTTTTATCCTGCTTGTCACACCCCCCTTTGAAGTATGCCGCACTCGGAAGGAAACCTCATGCTGCACCGCCGTCCACCTCGAATCGTCGCCGACTCGCGCGTCGCGTCGATTCTCATCGCGCTCGTCGTTCTGATCGCCTTTGTCTGCACGGCTCAGCCGGCCTTCGCACAAGAAGCCGCGCCGGCCGTTGCGTCGCCGGCGGCTGCCGCTACCGAGTCGGGCTTCGCCACCTCGGCCGTCCTGATTTGGGCTCTCTGTTTGGCGAGCTCGATCGCCGCGCTCTTTCAAGCCTACTCGTTCTTTAAGTGGATGGCGAAGGCCGATCCCGGCACGCCGAAGATGATCGAGATTGCCGGCTATGTGACGACCGGTGCGTACGCCTACTTGCGCCAGCAGTACAAAGTCGTCGGCTTCTTCTTCGTCGTCATCTGCTTGCTCTTCGTATTGGCGGCCTATGCGGGCGTGCAAAGTTGGTGGGTCCCGGTCGCGTTTCTTTCGGGCGGTTTCTTCTCCGGCTTGTCGGGCTACTTCGGCATGAAGACCGCGACGATGGCGAGCAACCGCACGGCGGCCGGCGCGCAGAAGTCGTTGAACCAAGGTTTGCAAGTCGCGTTCCGCGCCGGGGCGGTCATGGGGCTCACGGTCGTCGGCCTCGGATTGATGGACATCTGCTTGTGGTTCGGCTTCCTCTACTGGGGCTTGCCGATGATCAATCCGGCTTACTCGATGTCGCTGATCGACATCACAGTGACGATGCTCTGCTTCGGCATGGGTGCGAGCAGCCAAGCGCTCTTTGCCCGCGTCGGCGGCGGTATCTTCACGAAGGCGGCCGACGTCGGGGCCGATCTCGTCGGCAAGGTCGAGCACGGCATTCCGGAAGACGATCCGCGCAACCCGGCCACGATCGCCGATAACGTCGGCGACAACGTCGGCGACGTCGCGGGCATGGGGGCCGACTTGTACGAGTCGTACTGCGGCGCCATTCTCGCCACGGCCGCGCTCGGCGTCGCGGCGTTCTACGGTCAGCACGAAATGCAGCTTCGCGCTTTGTTCCTGCCGATGGCCCTGGCCGGCGTCGGCACGCTGCTCTCGATCATCGGCATCTACATGGTGCGGACCGACGAGAACTCGAGCCTCAACAACCTACTCAAGGCCTTGGCCCGCGGCATTAACATCTCGACCGTGCTGATCATCGCGGCCACGTTCGGCCTCACCAAGTTCATCCTGCCCGACCACATGGGCGTGTCGTACAGCGTCATCACCGGCCTCATCGCCGGTTGGCTCATCGGCAAATGGACCGAGTACAGCACCAGCTACGATCACGCCCCCACAAAGGGCTTGGCCGATCAGGCACTCACGGGCCCGGCGACGATCATCATCGGCGGCATCGCCGAAGGGATGATCAGCACCTGGGTGCCGGTACTCGTCGTCAGTGCGGCAACGTTGTGCTCGTTCGGTTTCGCGAACCACTGGGATTTCAAAGACCCGACGGCTTTCGCCCTCGGTCTCTACGGCGTCGGCATCGCGGCGGTCGGCATGCTCAGCACGCTCGGCATCACGCTCGCCACCGACGCTTACGGCCCGATCGCCGACAACGCGGGCGGCAACGCCCAAATGGCCGGCCTGCCGCCGGAAGTGCGCGAACGGACCGACGCTTTGGACAGCCTCGGCAACACGACGGCCGCGACGGGCAAGGGCTTCGCCATCGGCTCGGCCGCGCTCACAGCGCTCGCTTTGCTGGCGGCGTACATCGAAGAGGTCCGCGTCGGCTTTGAACGGTGGGGCGTCGCCGTCGCCGAGAACGTCGTCGATACGCCCGAGCAGTATCTGACGATCGAAGGCAAACGGCAGATGCTCACTCGCGGTCAGTATGTGAAGCTCACCAGCGGAGTCGTCGTCAAGCTCGGCGGTCAGCCGAAAGAGAACGAGACCTACATGGTGCTCGACTCCGACGCGATTCCGAACTTCAGCAAGAAGCCGGACAACAGCGTGCTCGAAGCCGGCGATATCAAGGAAGCGGACCTGATTCGCGAGAAGCGAATGGTGCCGATTAAAACCGCCACGATGGCCGACTTCATGCGTTACTACGACGTGACGCTGATGAACCCCAAGGTCATGGTCGGCATGTTCCTCGGTGCGATGTCGGTGTTCGTCTTCTGTGCCTTGACGATGAAGGCCGTCGGTCGCGCGGCGAAGGGAATGGTCGAAGAAGTTCGACGCCAGTTCCGCGAGAAGCCGGGCATCATGAAGGGGACCGAACTTCCCGACTATGCCGCTCCGGTCGCGATCAGCACTAAGGCGGCTCAGCGCGAAATGATCGTGCCGTCGCTCTTGGCCCTCGTCATCCCGGTCGTCACCGGCATCCTGCTCGACGTCAGCGGCGTCATGGGTCTGTTGGTCGGCGGACTCACCACCGGCTTCTGCGTGGCGGTCTTCATGGCCAACGCGGGCGGCTCTTGGGATAACGCCAAGAAGTACATCGAGTCGGGCGTCCACGGCGGCAAGGGGACCGACGCTCACAAGGCGGCGGTCGTCGGCGACACCGTCGGCGATCCGTTCAAAGACACCAGCGGTCCGAGCCTCAACATTCTCATCAAGCTGATGAGCATGGTGAGCGTCGTCGCGGCCGGCTTGGTCGTCCGCTACAGCCTGTCGGCGATGGGGATTTTCTAAGCTCCGCGACCGACTCGGTTTGAACTTTTCGCCCGGCGAAGGATTCGCTCCTTCGCCGGGCGATTTTTTTGCGCCTTTGCAAGCGACGCAACGGAAGCGATAACGATAGCCGCTACGGCAGACCGCTCACGACGACGGACTTTTTCGGGAACGACGCATGATCAATCTCACGGGCAAGACGGCGCTAGTCACCGGCGCGGGACGCGGCATTGGGTTCGGCTGCGCTCTGGAACTCGCGCGCGTCGGGGCCGAGATCATTCTCAACGATCGCCCCGGCAGTCCCGACCTGGCCGAGGCGTGCCGACAGATCGAAGCGCTCGGCGTCAAATGCACGGTCATCGAACAAGACGCGCACAGCCGCACCGGTTGCGAAGCGCTCGTCGCCGAGGCGCTGAAGGCCGCGCCGCGGATCGACATCTTGATCAGCAATCCGGCCGTCAGCCGTCGCGCGCCGTTGTTGGATTTCGATCCCGCCGACTTCGAGGCGGTCATCGCCGGTTCGCTCACGGCCGGCTTTCACATGGGGCAACTCGTCGCCCGGGCGATGGTCGAGCGTCGCTGCGAACCGCTCGACGGTTGCCAAGGGAAGATGCTGTTCATCAGCAGCGTGCATGCCGAAATGCCGTACGCTAAAAGCACCGCGTACAACGCCGCCAAGGCGGGACTCAATCACATGGCCCTGACGATGGCGGCCGAGTTGGCGTGCGAGCGGATCAACGTCAACCTGATCGAGCCGGGTTGGATCGACACGCCGGGCGAACGCAAACACTTCGGGCCGGAGTTGATGGCGCAAGTCGCGCCGACGTTACCGTGGGGCCGACTCGGCACGCCGCAAGACATCGGCCGCGCCGCCACGTTCTTGTGCTCCGACTACGCCGACTATGTGACCGGCAGCATTCTCCGCGTCGACGGCGGCTTTACCCTGAAAGACTGCCGCGGCGACAGCGTCCGCAGGCCGTAAGTTTTTTTGTAGGGTGGGACAAAGTCCCACCGCTCGTCTCCGGTCGCGATGAATGACACGCGGTGGGGCTGCGCCCCACCCTACGACGTCTACAACGACGTCTACAACGACGTCTCATCTTCCCGCTGCCGGCACGCCTCTGCGGCACTCGCCGCCGGCAAACCCTGACGGTCGTAACGATTTTCTCGATTTTGCCGATCGTGCGGCCGATTACCCACTAAGAGCCGTCACTGAGCACGGCGCGTCGGTCCGGGCCGTACGTCGGTCCGCGACGTTCGCAAAATACTTCGGGGGGAGCTGTCATGAGTCGTCTCAAACTCGCTTGCGGGTTGTTGATTCTGTGCGCGCTGCAAACCGGCTGCTGTAGCAGCAAGTTCTGCGGCGGCGGTTGCGGCGAAAAATATTGGGGCGCCTACTGCGACGATCCGCCGCGTCCGGAACCGTGCGATTGCTTCGGTAATTGGACCGGCAACTGCGGCAGCGCCTGCGGCTCGGCCTATCCGTGGGTCCGCTCGCGCGGCAACCGCACCGGCATCTGGAGCCTGTTCGGTTGCGGCAGCGATAGCTGCACCGACAGTTGCAGTGAACCGGCCTGCGGCGAACCCGCCTGTGCCGCTCCGGAACCGACCTGCGAACCGTCGTGCGGCGAGCCCGATTGCGGCGAACCGGGCTGCGGTTGCGGCGACTCGCACGTGATCAGCTCGCGCTCGCCGCGGCGGAACGTCGTGCCGATGCAAACCGTCAGCCGTTCGTCGACGGTCGACTACCGAATGCAATCGGCCGCCGCGCCGTGCAACTGCGGCAAGCACTAACAGCGATCAGTGTGGCCGGGGCTGGAACGAAGTGAAGCCCCGGTCGCCGCGCGCTCCGGGGCTTCGCCTTCGGCTCCAGCCCCGGCCACGCAGCCGAAATGTTTGCCCTCCCGACGCACAAAATGCAAGTGTAACGCTCGAACCTCTTCGCCTATCTGTCAGCAGTGAGCGAACGACGATGTCGCCTCCCTATCCCACTTCGACGTACGACGATCGGTCATTCGACGCGGCCGACGACGAGGGGCGTCCGACGTTTCGTGAAGCCGCCTGGGGGACGGGCTGCGTGATGGGGATGTGGGCCCTGGGCTACTGTCTCCCCAACGCGCTGAATACGTTGCGTCCTTGCACGATGGCCTGGGCCGCCTCGTGGGAAGCCTCGCTGCCGTACTTCGGTTGGATGGTGATTCCCTATCTCTCGATGAACGTCCTCTACGCGCTCGCGCCGTTTTACTGCGGCACCCGAGCGGAGTTGCGAACGTTGGTGCGACGCTTAGCGGCGGTGATCAGCGTGGCGGCGTTCTTCTTTGTGCTCTACCCGACCCGCTTGCCCGAGAGCAAGCCGGACCCGGTCACCGCGCTCGACCGGCTGTTTTATCGTTTGCTGAATCTGGACTTTCCGAACAATTGCTTCCCCTCACTGCACGTGGCGTTCGCCATTATTCTCGCCAGCGTCTACATGCGGCCGTTCGTCGGGTGGCGGCGCTGGGGAGTCGGCAGTTGGTTTGCGCTGATCGCGCTCTCGACCGTGCTGGCGCGACAACACTTCGTGCTCGACGCCTCGGCCGGCGTCTTGCTGGGCTGGGGAGGCTGCCGTTGGATTCGCCTCTCCGCCGCGGCGACGTCGGAGGAGGGTCCGATCTTGTTGCCCTTCGAATCTTATCGGGCCGCCCGTGATCAGCGATTAGCCGACGCCGTTCAGTTCGCCGGCAACGACGACGGCTACTCGCGCGCCGCATAATTGCGTCGCATCGGTCGCGAGGTTGCATCACTGCGCGCGATCTCTACACTGAGCGATCATTCGCCTCGCTTATCCTTTGTTGCGTGAGCCAAGCTCGATGACTCGCACCACCGGTAGTCGTGCTTTTTTGGAACTGCTGGTCCAGGCCGGCGTGCGACATTTTTTCGGCAACCCCGGCACGACCGAGTTGCCCCTGATGGACGCGCTCGTCGGCGAGAAGCGATTGCAGTACATCCTCGGCCTGCATGAAGTGCCGGTCATGGCGATGGCCGACGGTTACGCGATGGCGTCGCGCTCGGTCGGCGTCGTCAACTTGCATGTGAGTTGCGGACTCGGCAACGCGATGGGGATGCTCTACAACGCCCATCGCGAAGGGACGCCGCTCTTGGTCACGGCCGGGCAGAGCGATCGCCGCATCCGGTTCGAAGAGCCGATTCTGTGGGGCGACATGGTCGGCGTCACGAAGCCCTGGACCAAATGGTCGGCCGAAGTCGAGCGGGTCGAAGACGTGCCGAGCGCCGTGCGCCGCGCGTTGCAGACGGCCCTGACGCCGCCGACCGGCCCGGTCTTCTTGTCGCTGCCAATGGACGTGCAGTCGGCTGAAGCCGATCTCGATCTCACGCCGACCGCGCGATTGGATCGGCACGTCCGCCCGCCGCTCGAGGCCTTGCGTCGCGCCGCCGATCTCCTGTCGCAAGCCAAGAACCCCGCGATCCTCGCTGGCAGTCGCGTCGTCGAGGCCGAGGGGGTAGCCGCGCTCGTCGAAGTGGCTGAACGTTTGGGCGCGCCGGTCTTTTCCGAGAACGCGACGTCGCACGGTCGCTTGCCGTTCCCTTGCGATCATCCGTTGTACGGCCAGCAGATTCCGCTTTGGGCTCCCGACATCCGCAAGTTACTGCAAGAGTTCGACGCGGTGCTCGTCGTCGGGATGGACCTGTTGCGGATGTACGTGCATCACGATCCGCCGCAGGCCGTGCCGCCGGAGTGTCGCTTGGTGCAGCTCGATGAAAACCCCTGGCAGATCGGCAAGAATTATCCCGTCGAAGTCGGCCTCGTCGGCGACGTACAAGCAGGCCTCGTCGAACTCGACGAACTGCTCGCCGCGAAGATTTCGGAGTCGCAACGAGCGGCCGTTTGTGCACGGACGGAGCGCCTCAGCGCGAAGCACGCCGCGATTCGCGCGGCGTTAAGAGATCAACTTGAAAAAGAGCGGGGCGATCGTCCCCTGACGGCGTTGACGCTGGCCGATACGATCGGTCGCGTGCTGCCGGCGAATGCCGCGCTCATCGAAGAGGCGGTGACGACGACCGAACATCGGATCGAACGCCTCGGCTTGTTAAAGAACACCGACGGCTATTTTGCTCATCGAGGTTGGGCGTTGGGGTGGGGCTTGGGGTGCGCGCTCGGCGTGAAGCTAGCTTGGCCCGAGCGACCGACGCTGGCCCTGCTCGGCGAAGGGGCTGCGATGTTTGGCATCCAAGGACTCTGGAGTGCCGCGCGGTATCGTATCCCCGCGGTCTTCGTCATCTGCAACAACGGCCAGTACCGCATCCTCAAAGACGGCTCGCGGATGCTCGGCCTGCCGAACGCCCAGCGCGGCGAGTTCCTGGGGATGGATTTGAATGAGCCGAGCGTCGATTACGTGAAGCTGGCCGAATCGTTCGGCGTGAAGTCGTGCCGCATCGCCGAGCCCGACGCGCTGGCCGACGCCGTCCGCGACGGTTTGCAAGGGAACGAACCGCTGCTGATCGACGTCCCGCTGGCGGCAGGGAAGGCGTCGCAGTTTGGATAGTTGAATTACTCTGCTCGATACGCGTACCGCAACGCTTCGCCCGCGGTGATCGTCACGATACCGCGGAGTCGCTGGCCTGTGACGCGGACGACGAACGCATCGGGTGCTTCGCTTGGCGGCGGTAGAATCTCGTAGGTCCCTTCGTCCCAACGGGCGACGTTGCCGCGATTCCCCGAGACGGGGCCTTCATACGTCAGATATTCGCGGCGATGGTCCGGCAGCGCGAGCGCGGCTTGCGCCGTCGCCGAGTCGGGCGGAAGCTCGATCGCCCACGTCCGCAAGTCCGCAACCGGATCGACTTCGAACATCAGATCCCAATGCGAAGGACGGCTCGCACCGGGCGGAGTCTCGTGGCGAAGGACGACATATCGCATGGCAGAAGTCAGAAGTCAGAAGTCATAAGTCAGAAGTATAGACGAGCGCAGCGGCGGCTCGTTTCTGATTTTGACTTCTGACTTTCCACTACTGCCCCACGATCCGCGTCGTCTCGGTGGCGACGACGGCGTTGGGCGACGCCGTGCTCGTTACTTCGACGCGGAACTGGGCGGCGTCGATCGCTTGGCGGGCCGTCGTGCGGATCTGATACGTCACGGTCTCGCCCGGTCGAATTTCGGCCAGCGGAGCGAACCGAAGCACCCGACCGTTGAGCGCGAATTGCGTCGGACCGGTGCTGCCGGCCGCCGGAGTCGTTTCGTTCGGGATCGTCGCCATCACGACCACCTCGCGATCAGGCACCGGCGTGTTGTTCGTCACGCGAATGTCGTACGCGATTTCTTCCCCCATGCCCACCGGATCGCGCGGCTCGAAGATGCTGACCGTCAGGGCAGGGCGTTGACCGGTGATTTCCAAGCAAGCTTGCGCGTCTTGTCGCACCCCTTCTTGCGTCGTAACGGTCACGCGATTGCAAACCTGCTGGCCGGGCTGTTGGCAGAGGCACTCGACTTCGCGTTTGTACGAGTAGTTCGGCGCGAGTTGCGGCAGGACCCAATAAATATCATTGCCCGCTCGTTGCCAACCCTCGCTCGCTTGCAAGGGGCTGAGGGCGAGATCGTAGTTGTCGAGCACCTTCACGTTGTTCGCGGCCGTGTTGCCGCGGTTCTCGACGACGATCGTGAACAGAATCTTGTCGCCGACGGCGGCCCGCACGGGGCCGGTCTTGCGAACGGTGATCTGCGGTTGGCCCGTCGCGGGTCCGGTCGGCGTCGGAGGTACGGGGACCGGCACCGGCGTCGAAGGGGCCGAGGCCGTGACGCACGATTGCGCCGAAGTCCGAATGCCGCCGTCGCCCGTCAGTTGCATCGTGTTGCACCACCGGCCGGGCTGAACGACGCGGAGCTTGACGTTCACGCGCCGTGTTTCGCCGGGAGCGAGCGTGCCGAGTTCGCGGTTCTCGATCGGACTTTGCGATTGATCGTGCTTCAGGCCTTGCTCGAACGTGTCGACGAGCACCAAGCCGGTGGCGGCCGTGCTGCCGCGGTTCGTAATGTTGGCGACGAACGTGACCTCTTCGCCGACCGCAGCTTGCGGCGGACCGACGAGCGTCAGTTCGACCGAAGGCTGCGTAATCGTCGTGACGGCACAGTCTTGCGCCGTTGCGCCGTCGGCCGAGCGGACCGTCGCGCAACTGTTGACGATCGCCGGCTGTTGGGCTTGGAAACTGAGCTCGATCTGTCGCGACTGACCGCCGGCGAGATCGCCAAGCGCCCAGGTGAGCGCGGTGCCGGCCACTTGCGCTTGCGGCGTGCTGCCGATGAACGACAAGCCGCTCGGCACGTTTTCGGTGACGACGAGACCTTTGACCGTGACGTCGCCGGGGTTGCGAACGACGATTCGATACGCGACCGTGCTGCCGACGATCGCTTCGCTCGGGCCGCTCTGGTCGATCCACAGGCCGCCGCCGGCCGCCGCCGTGGTCCACGTCATCTGCGTCGTGCCGCTGCCGATCACCAGCGGCGAGCCGTCGCTCGTCGGCCAATCGGCCGGCCGAATGACCGCGATGTTGACGACGTTCGTTCCCGCGGCGGGATTGGTCTGAAAAATTTCGACGGTCGCCTGGCCGAGCGAGTTCGTAATCACTTCGACCGTCTGCACGCCGTCGGGCGCGAAGCCGGCTTGCGGACCGCTGGCGATTTGATACCGCACGCGCCAGCCGACCAGCGGGCAGTTGTTGCTATGCCGCAAGACGGTCGTCGTGAAGGCGTGCCGCGTGCCGGTCGGGTTGACGGCCGGCGTCGGGAAGGTCCATTGCGTGTCGACCCAGTGGATCTGCGCGGTTTGCTTCCGCGCGTTCCAGCCGTGCACGTCGGGGGCGACGGCCGTCACGTACGAAGTCCCTTCGGTCGGCGACGAGACGGTCGTCCAGGCTTGACCGCGCAACACCGGCACGTCGTCGCTCGGCGTCGGCGTGCCGCGATTCAGCATGATGAACTTGGCCGACGTCGCGCTGACGGCGAACGTGTTGTCGATCTTCTTCGCCGTGTAGCCGACGTGGTGCATCCAATCGAGCGGCCCGCTTTCGCCTGCCTGCACGAAGTAGCCGACCGAGTTCGGCGCGATCGACCATTCGACTTTCTTGCCGGCCATCAGCGTGCGGTCTTGTCCGCAGACGGCGGCCTGCACAACCACTTCGCTGCCGACCGGCGCGATCACTTTCGAAGGGGAGATCATCACGGCCGTCATGTCGCTCGGACCGACCGGACCGGGACGTTGTTGGTAAGGTGAGTCGTAGGTGAAGAGCCGTTGACCCGTGGGATCGATGCGGGGCAGGCCGTGATGACCGGCGGTCGGCGGCGCGGCAGGGGCGGGCTGCAGCGGTTGACCCGGAAAACTGGTCCCCGGATAAGCGTTCCCCGGATAACTGGGCGGCGGCGCCGTCCCGAGAGGCGCAGCACAGCCGACGACCGCAACGCACGCGAGTGCGAAAGCAGCGGCAATCCATCGTCGACAAGGCGCGAAAGCGGACATCGTGCGCGGTTCCTGGGGATAGGCAGCGCGTGGGCTCGGCGATTCATCCAACTATCGCCGGGCCCGGGAACTCGAACGTCGCCGTCGCAGGGAAAGTGCGAACCGACTGCGCAGAGTTCCGTCACGGAAGCGTAGCACGCAATTAGGCAACTTGACGCCGTTCGGCAACTTAGAACGTCGCCGGATGAGAACGTTCGCGATGCGATCGTTAGGATCGTTACGATCGATTCGGATGCAGGATCGCAAAGCACGCGTGAACGGATGATCCGTGCGCTCGCTTAGCCCGGTCGTCCTCGACCGGGTATCGACGCGGCGAACCGCAGAACGCCGCGAGGACGCGGCGGCTAAGCGATGAATGCTTCCGACCACGCGCGGGGGCGAGCCCCGCGGCTAAATGACAACCGACGGCGGTAAGACCGCGTTACTCGGAGTTGCCGAACAGGCCTGTGGCGTACCAGATGCCGTTTTCGCCCCGTTTGATGTCGTAGCCGTAGTGCGGTTGGTCGGAGACGACCGCGCCCCAATGGCCCGGCGATTGTCGCCAGCTGTCGACGCAATCGATCGCCGCATCGACGAGGCCTTCGTTCGGCCAACTCTCGGCCACGACCTCTTGCGCTCGCAGGCCGAACGGCAACAGGCCGGTGATCCGTTGGAAGCGATGGCTCCAGTTGTGGTGCCCTTGCACGCGGATGCGGGCCTGATGTCGCGAGTGTTCGCGGGCTTCGCCGGTGAGGACGCTGCTCAGTCGGCCGCGGGTGCTTTGCGGAGCCTCGGGATGAATGCGGACGGCGAAGATCATCGTCCGTTGCGTCAGCGTTCCCGGCGGCAGGTCGAGCAGCGTCGAAAGATGCTTCGGCGTGAAGCGATAGTACTTGCCGTCGCTCAGCGGCAGGATGCTGACGACGTAGCCGTGATAGTCTTCCGCGTCGTGAGCAAAGTCGATGATCGCCGCGCCGGGCTTGCCGTTCAATTCGGCGAACGCGTCGTGCTCCATCAGTTTGCTCCGCTCGCCGCCGACGCTCACTTCGTAATCCGTCGGGAGGCGAACGACCATAAAGTTCTGCAGCCGCTGCAGCACTTGGGCATCGGTCAGGCTTTCGCGTTCGAAACGGCGTTGGGCTTCGCCGGGCTCTTTGTCGTAGAAGTAAACCAGCAGCATCTTGCGACCGAGCTCGGCCCGCTTCATCGCGTCGCCGTAGTCGGTCATCCATTCGAGCTTGATCGGGCGGGCAGCTGCGGCGGGCGGGGCGGCAGCGGCTCGGCCGGCAACCAGGTTGACGTTTTCCAAACCACCGCAGAGGGCGGCCGTCAGCAGCGCGGCGGCTGCGAGAAGGGACGGAACTTGAGACATCGACGGCGATCGCAACATAGACATTCTCTCCCCAACAAATTCGAAAACGGCGAACGGAGAGAACGCGAAGACCCAAGATCGGGACCGCAATCGAGGCGAACGTCGCGGCCGGGCATGCTGTTTGCTGCCCAACACGATGCGGCATCACCTTCGACGGTCCCAGGCGGCCGGGAGTCCGGCGGAGTCGAAACGAAGCTGATCGCGAAACGATCAGGCTTTGGAATCTCCTCCCTGAGGTCATGCCCTGCGGGGCACGTTCATTCCGTTGGCACGACTTTAACGATTCCGCGGGCCAATGCCAGTAGTTAGACTAGCCTGCCTGCGGGAGCGACCCGCTTTACGATCGACTGTGAGGATTGCGCTAACTGGGCTTCCCATTTCTTACAGAAACGATTGTAATTGACCTAAGTTTAAGCAGGGCGACGAGTTCCACCACCGTTTCGAATAGAGAGTTGGCATAACCATGGTCCAGACAACACGGCGGATGTCGTTCTTCATGGTCCCCGCGGCCATCGCGTTGGTCTCCTTCGGCCTGACGGCCGGAGCACAAGACAAGGCTGCAACCGAGAAAAAGGCGGAGCCCAAGGTTCCGTCGAAGGTCGACGCGACCGAAAAGGCAGAGAAACCGGCCCCCAAGGCCACGAAGCCTGCAACGAAGGTAGCCCCCAAAGCCGCCACACCGACGGCCACGCAACCAATCACCAAACCCGCCACGAGTGCCACGAAGCCCGTAGCCAAGCCGGTCGCTCAAACGACGCCGAGCGCCACAAAACCCGCTCCGAGCGCGACCAAGCCCGTTGCAACCGCCAAGCCGACGCCTAGCGCAACGAAACCGGTTGCGACTGCCAAGCCAACCCCGAGCGCGACGAAGCCCGTCGTCGCCACGACCAAACCTGCCGTCACGCCGACTGCTACGAAGCCGGTCGAAGTAAAGACGGCGACGAAGGCCGATGAACCGAAAGCCGTCGCCGCGCCGCAGCCGAAGCCGGTCGTTGCCGCGCCGGTCCCGGCCGTGAAGCCGTCGCCCGCCGCCATCGCGTTGGCCAAGCAGATTCGTGCCGCGAAGAACGACTTCGCCGCCGCTGATGCCGCCGCACAACAAAAAGCACGCGGCAAGCTCGTCGCCGCGCTGAACAAACTCGACGCTCGTCTCTCGGCCGACGGCCAGAACGGCGCCGACTGGAAGTCGTTCCTGCTGTTCGCCGACCTGCAAGCGGAATTGAACAAGAAGTCGGACGTCGACACCGCGAAGCTCGCGACGATCGGTCGCCGCTACTCGGCCGGCTACGTCGGTCTCGAAGGGAACGACTATCGCAACACGGCGATCGCCCTCGAAGAATTCACCGCCGCCACGGAAGTTGCGCAGAACAAGGACCTGAAGAAGAGCTTCGAAACGACGCTGGAAGAACTCGCCGACGCGACCGAAACGATCGGCGACGCGGGTCCGGATTCGACGCAAGCCGCCCAACTCGGCCGACTCGTCGGCTGGCTCGACGCGCACGGTCAATCGGACAAGATCGTCACGGCCGTCACGACGAAGTACTCGCAGCCTAACTTGCTGTTCGACGTCACGCAGGCCTTCGCCGACGAGTCGCTCGCGCAGCCGATCGACCGCACCGAACCGGTCCGCGATTGCATTCTCGGCACGTCGATCAGCGGCCGCGGCCGAACGGTCGGCGATGTGAAGCTCGACTTCATTCCGTCCGACGACCGCGCCACGATCGAAGCCCGGATGTATGGCATCAATCAATCGCGTACCGTCGGCGTCAACCGCTCGGCCCTGATCTTCAGCACGGGCCGCACCGAACTCGGCGGCCGGCAACTGCTGTTCGTCGATCAAGACGGCCTCACCGCCGGCCACGCGATCGCGACGGCTCGGGTGAACAATCACATCTACGGCTTCGGCTCGACGAAGCGGGGCATCATGGGGAAGATCGTCACCAAGATCGCCGCCAAGAAGGCTCCCCAGCAGCAGGCTCAAGGACAAGCCATCGCCGGGGCGCATGCCAAGCAACGGCTCTATCGTCAGCTCGATAGCGAAGCCAAAGAGATGGTGCTCAAGGCGAACGAAGAGTTCACCAAGCGCGTTCGCTTGCCGCTGAAGCGATTCAACGCCGAGCCGGAAGTGTTCCAATTCACCACGACCGACGACGCGCTCCGCCTGCGAGTGTTGCAAGCGACGACCGGCAAGTTAGCCGCCCCGTCCGCACCGCCGAAGCTGCCGTCCGGCACGGGCATCGGCCTCCGCGTACATCGTTCGCTGATCGACAACGGCGCGCAACAGATGCTGGCCGGCCGCAAATTTGATCGCGAGCGGATCGACGACTTGGTCCGCAAGCAATTCGGCCTCGAATTGAAAGAGCGGAACGAAGAGGACGAAGTGCCGTTCTCGATCACGTTCGCCGACAAGGATCCGGTCACCGTCGCCTTCGCCGGCGACAAGGTGAGCATCACCGTCCGCAGCAAGGGCTTCACGTCGGACGACAAGTCGCTCGAAGCGATGGAGATCACGACGCACTACCTCGTGTCGGCCAATGAACAGGGTCTGAAGCTCACCCGCGACGGCGAATACGAAATCTATCCGCCGGGCTTCAAGCGGGGCGTCGACAAGCTGTCGTTCCAACAAACTTCGCTCCGCACGCTCTTGAAGAAGAAGTTCGAAAAAGTCCTGCCGGCCGAGTTCGTCGGCGAAGGGATCGTGCTAGACGAAGGACGCGGGACGATCTACATTGCCCACGTCGATGCCGACGACGATTGGTTGTCGCTCGGGTTCAAGAAGCGAGCCGAGCCGGTCGCGGCCGAATAACGGCCGGCGGAACGGTTCGAGACGGAAAGGATGCAATGCCATGGATCGGCATGTCGAAATCACGTTCGATTGTCTGCCGCTGCGCTCGATTACGCGCGTCGACATTCCGCTCGACGCTTCGCCCAAGTTTCGCGCCAAGTGTGAACGGATCAAGAGCGCGCTCGAACAACACGGCACGCTGAACACGTACTATCTGCATCACGCGCAGTGCACGTTCCACCTGACGAACAATCCCGACCTGGGGATGCTGGAGTTCGAGTTCGAAGGGACGGCGATTACCGACGAGGCCGATCTCAAGACGACGGCCGCGGCGCTGGAAGTGACGCTGAAGCGCGAAACGTGCGATTGGCTGACCGAGCCGGTCGTCGCCTGGTTTCGCGATACGGTCCGACGGGCCGTCATGGCCGAGTTCGACCGCTACATCGAGGCGGGCGACCTGAGCCGCGCGAAAGAACGCATCGCCAAGCAGCAAGCCGAGATGGAAGCCGGCGGCGGCTTCGTGGGGATGTATCTGTAAGTGTCCGAACGACACACGCCGAGCGCAAAACAAAGCGAGCGGCGTTCTACGAAGAGAACGCCGCTCGCATGTGTTTGGTAACTGCGGATCGCCGGCGAATTATTCGCGCGGACGGACCGCACCGGTCAAGCCGCTGTAATCCGAGCGGTCTTCAGGGTGCCACAACGGCAAGCCCATCGCGATCCGACGAGCCAGGACGTCGAGCTTCTCGGTCGAACCGGCAGGAGCGTCGGTCGGCGAGAATTCATTGTTCACGTGCGGAACATAATCTTCGTCGTGGCCGAACTGCAAAATCGCGTCAAAAACGTTTCCCATCGTTACTGTCTCTAACCTCCGAAGTTACACCCACGGCGTCGAATCCGGCCCCCGGGTTTCGGGCGGCCCTTCGACTGCGTCCCCCGGCGATCGACACGCACCGTCACGACATTCGTGGCGGCTGGAACGGCGATCGCGGTGCCTTGAACTACGACGTGACGCGGGTTTGGTTCGTCTCGTCGCTGGGGCGGGCGTGGCACCAGACTCAATGAAGTCACCCATTGTTCCTGCCGGTTCGCGATAGTCAAGTTTTTTAGGCCCCTGATTTGATACGATCCTCAAGAGTGGGGATTCCCCTAACACGCTGTCGCATCGTCGCAATCTCCATCTGTATAATGAGTTACCAATGATCGACGCTCCGACGTCGGGGCGGCGATCGGCGTAAAAATCTTGCCAAAATGTGAGCGAAAGAACCGTGTGGATTCAACGCGAAATTCAACTGCCGACCCTGTCGCGAGGCTTTCATTTGGTCACTCGGCAGGTCGTCGAGGCCCTGCCGGAACTGGCCCGCACCCGAGTCGGATTGCTCCATGTTTTCATCCGCCATACGTCGGCCTCGCTGACCATCAACGAGAACGCCGACCCCGACGTTCCGGCCGACCTGGAACGGGCGCTGAACGCGACCGCGCCGGAAGACTTTCCGTACGTCCACACGGTCGAAGGCCCTGACGATATGCCGGCCCATGTGAAGTCGGTCCTCATCGGCAGCTCGGTGAGCTTGCCGGTCGGCAACGGCAAGCTGATGCTCGGCACTTGGCAGGGGATCTACTTGGCCGAACATCGCGACCATGCCACGCGGCGCACGCTGGTGCTGACGCTGCAAGGCGAAGCGGCCTAAGCGGCGGCAGACGACGACAACAATCGCTCGACGTCGTCCCCCAGCGAATCACACGTCGTCGTCGGATGGACGTTGCGATCGACGTGGTCGATTGCCGCCAGGCAGCGCTCGATCACCGCGGCGCAAACCTCGGCATCGAGCGGCTGACGACGAACCGTTTGCTCGGCCGCCCGCTGCAACTCGGGGTCTTCGGCGGTCGGACCGCCGACCATCGTGCGAGCGACCTGCCGAAAGTATTCGACC
>CAMCTH010000005.1 GCA_945877965.1 Planctomicrobium piriforme
CGTGATCGTGAAAATCCGCGAACGAAACGCGATCCACGAAGTGAAAAACGCCGTGCTGACGAACAGGGCATTCAACAGCAGGTACACACGGGGGTAGCTGCCGGTGAGTTTGGTCAGCGGCGGCAAGAGCGCCAAGCTCGTCGACGTCCACGAGCCGGTCCATTCTTCGATCGGCAACAGCAGTCGGTACCAAGGCTTGGCGTAGACCTTGTCCAGCGTGTCTGCGTAAGCGACCGAGAAATAGTCCCAGAGAAACGTCTTTGCTTGTTCCAGATGGGCGCGCAGCACAAAATTGGCGATCAGAAAGAACAGCAGCACGCCGACCATCAGCCACAGCGTGCGCCGGGACGGCGGAGTTACCGAGAGATCGGGAATGCGGAGGCCGTCCGTGGCCATAATGGTTCTCGTTCTAAAGTACGTTATTAGGCGGCAGCTCGGTCCCGGTTCGCGGCAGGATCGCAGTTCAGGGTTTGACCTAGTCCCGCTACGAACGGCGTAAACGTCCGGCAATAGATCGCGCGTAAACGGCTAATGTCGGCGCACAGCGACGGAGGCGTGCCCGGCGTCGAGGTCGCGTTCGGTTCGCGGCCGAGCTGTCGCCCGATCTCTTGCACCATCTCCGTCAAGCTGAGTCGCTCTTCGCCGGCGACGTTAGTCACTTCAAAACGTCGCTCAAGGCGACCGTCGGCCAACGCTGCCAACACGTCGACGCAGTCTTCGACGTAAATCGGGGTCAGATAGATTCCCACCCCGCCGGTGAGCGTAATCGGTTTCCCGGTCGCAACTCGGTCGACCATGTTGGCCAAAAGCGTGTTGCGAGCGCCGGCGCCGTAGACGCCGAACAATCGGGGCAGCACCACTTGGAAATAGGCAGCGTATGGTTCCGCCAACAGCTCTGCCGCCCGTTTGGTAGCAGCATAGAACGAGACTGCAGCACACGGCGACGTTTCCGTCAGCGGCTCGAGCGACGGCTCATACACCGTTCCGGTCGAGGTCTGCACAAAAGTTTGCACGCCGTGCCGACGCGACCAATCGAGCAACTCGGCCGTCGCCGTCAGGTTGACGCCCGTCATGTCGGCGGTGCCGTCCGGGAACTCACGATATCGTCGCGATTGCGCCAAATGAAACACGGCATCGATGCGAGCGTCGGGCAATCGCTGCGACCATCCCGGCACGGCGAGATCGAAACCATGATCACGATCGACGTGCACACACGTTTCGCCGCGCTGCTCGAGCAGCGTCGACAAACGTCGGCCGATAAAGCCGCTGGCGCCGGTGATCAGATTAACTCGCGACATCGTGAATTTCTTTACGACAGAACTCAACTCAGCTTACTTCAACCTGCATTTCGCAACGTCAGCACGGCAGGGGGAGACTCATGCTCGCTCGCCCAGTTTTCATCGGACTCAGCGGAGACGCGATGAACCGGCGCGGCGGCCGAGAGCGGCACGATCGGCTCGGCCGCATCTGCGTAATACGTTCGTAACCACCATTCGAAACTCAGCAGCGACCAGATGAGCAACCGCCGATTTTCGCGTCCCTCAAGGTGATCGTTGACCAGACCGTCGACGATCTGCGGGTCCATGAACTCCTTGATCCGTGCGCTCGGACTCAGAATTTCGCGTCGCACATACTCCAAGCTCTCGCCTTTGAACCAACTGGCGTCGGGAGCGGAAAAACCCTGCTTTTCGCCGGTGGTAATGTCGCGTGGCATATATCGTTCGAGCACCTTGCGTAACAAAACCTTACCGTCCTTCGTGCGGCGATGGTACATCGTCTTCTTGTCGCCCGTCACATTCTCGTTCAGCCGCATCGACTCGTTCAGCCGATTCAGTTTCTCCGCCGTCGGCAATCGCATCGCGAAGTCGACGAGGTCGTTGTCTAAGAACGGCACGCGCAGCTCCACGCCGTGCGCCATCGTCAATTTGTCTTCCATCACCAGTAAGCCGTGCAGAAACGTCCGCGCTTCAAAATAGAGCGAACGATTCACAGAGTCTTCAGGTCGCTGCGACCGTTGCACCGGGCACGAGCTCAGCACGTTGCGGAAAATGGCGCCGGTATCGCAGTGTCGCGCTTCGTTCCAAATCGGCGCAAAGAGTTGCTTGAGCACTGAGTTCGGCATCAACCGCTGCCAAAAGGCGTAGTAGACGTCGACGTCGTCGCCGGTGGCTTCGCCGGTTGCGCGATAGTAGCGCCACGGATAACCGGCGAAGATCTCATCGCCGCCGGTTCCGGAGAGGACCACTTTGACGAACTTCGACGCCAGCTTGGCCATGTAGAAGTTCGGGTAGCTCTGCCCCACGCGCGGCTCTTCCATGTGATAAGCCAACGTCGGTAGAACCCGCTCCATGTCTCCCGCTTTGAGCACCATTTCGTAGTGCTCGGTGCGGTACAAGTACGACATGTACTCTGCCTTTTGACGTTCGTCGAACGCCAACTCCATTCCGGAAGCCGAATAGAGATCGAAGCCGCAGGTGAAGGATTTGAGGAACGGTCGCGACTGTGCGGCGATCGCCGTGATGGCGCCGGAGTCGAGTCCGCCGCTCAGATAGGCCCCGATTTCGACGTCGGAGACGAGTTGCCGCCGCACGGCTTGCACCAGCAGGCGATCCAATTCGCGCGCGTATTCTTCGCCGTCCAAGCGTTCGTTCGGCTCATCGAAGGTATAATCCCAGTATCGAACCGGAGCGAGGGACGATGAGCCGCCCACGGTAATCTTGGCCCAATGCGCGGGCGGAAACATCCGGACGTCGCGATACAGCGTGCGGTCGCTAAAGAAGTTCTGAAACGTGAAGTACTCAACCAGCGCTTCAGCGTCGAGTTCTCGCCGCACGTCCGACGTGGTCAGCAATGCCTTTTGCTCGGAGGCGAACCGCAGTGCGCCGCCCGCCTGCGAATAATACAGCGGCTTAATGCCGTATCGATCTCGCGCCAAGAACAACTCGCGGCTCCGCGAATTCCAGATCGCAAAGGCAAACATGCCGTTGAAGCGATTCACGCAGGCTTCGCCCCAAGTTGCGTAAGCGTGCAGAATCACTTCGGTATCGGTTCGCGTTCGAAACCGGCAACCCAGCGCGGTCAACTCGCTACGAAGTTCGCGATAGTTGTAGATCTCTCCATTAAACGAGATCGTCAGCGCCTGCTCCGGCAGCGTCATCGGCTGCCGACCAGCATCGCTCAAATCGATAATCGCCAAGCGACGGTGGCCGAGGCCGAGCGGGCCGTCGAGGAGGATCCCGTCGCCGTCGGGACCGCGATGCGCCAGCGCAATCGTCATGCGGGCGACCTCGGCCGGATCGGCCGCTCGTCCGTCAAGATGCAGGACACCCGCAATTCCGCACATAGTTAGCTAGCAAGAACGCGTGGGCGACGCAGACTGCGAACGGACGAGCCGATGCGGCGCACTGAGAATGAGGCTCGCAAATATATCGGAGCCTCAGAAGGCCGAGAACGCCAGTATCTCGTCGCCGGCTCTGCCTGCAGTCCCTTTAAGGCGCGGCTTCGCTTACCAATGGCGTTCGGCATCGCAAAGAAGCTCGTTAGCGACCGGATGCCAGCGTTGCCGGCATTCGAAGTCGGACGAGCAAAAACTAGGCGAGAGCGGCTTCGAGCAAGCTGTAACTCGCCGTGTCTTCGTTCTCGCAGCCGAGCAGATATCGATCATCCTGCTGAATGACCCAGCGGACGACGATGCCGAGTTGCGTGCTGTTGAGTCGGATCTGAAACTTCTCGCCCAGCGCGGCCGACTTCCCGGTCTCAAGACAAACCCCGCCGGCGGCATAGTTTCGCAGCAGTCCCTGTTCGCGCGACCATATGCGAGCGCCGTGACGCGCAATAGCGACCGTCGCCTCGACGGGACGACGATCTTGATCGCGACGATTGAGTCGTCCCCCTTGCGCGATGTGCTTCAAGATTCCATCCGGAATCGGCGGCGAAAGTTGACAACCGACGACGCTTGCCTCCGTCCCGGCCGGGGCGGCCCAGCAGACGCGGGCCGAGAGATAGAAGCTCAAGCCCAGTCGATCGACGACCAACTGAATACGAACCGTCCTGTCGCGCTCCAAGGCCATGGGGACGGCCAGCTTCGCCCCGCTCGTCGACAGATTGAGAACCGTCGCCGCCAGTCGAATCGGTTCGGCGCGATGATCGTCGGGCTCGATCACGAGTTCGACGGAAAAGCTCTCTTCGATTTCATAACGAGGTTGCGCTCGCTCGGCGACGTTCGACATGGCTCTACCTGAGGCAAACGGACCTGGGGATCGGTTTCGAACTGCTGCCCAAGGGTAGTTCACTTGGGAGCAAGCTGATCCTTTTACTCGGGCTGAGGAACGCGGTCGTAGCGACTGTTCCGGTGATAGTAAAACGCGGCCCCGCGGACGCCGGGTTGGAACGATCTCCCAGGGGGCCGCACGGCTAAACTCGCCGGTTATGTGGTAAATCACCAAGAAAAACGACGTCGCCCGTTCTTCGAGATCCGGGCCGATTACTTGGACCGGGCTCGGAAAGCGAGTAGATTCGTCGGCGTCGATCGCGGCGGGCGATCGTGTTGAGGCCGTTCGTCGAATCGACGAGCCATGACGGAACCAAAGGAAGAACGATGAAGTTGCACCGTGAAGTACGACGACGTTTCGTCGCGATCGGCGGTCTCGGTTTATGCCTCGGCGCGCTCTTGGCCGGCGCGGTGGAAGAAGCGTTCGCGGCGCGGAAGCCGTGGACGACGTCGCGCTTGCAAGGCTCGCCGGAACCCCCCGAGCAGTATCGCATCGTGCCGTCGTTTCCCGAACTCCGATTCCAGAAGCCGACGAGCCTCGAAGAGTTTCCTGATCAGAATCGTCTGCTCGTCACCGAGATGAGCGGCAAGATTTTTAGCTTCCCGAAAGAGGCTGCGACGAGCCAAGCTGATTTGGTCCTTGACCTGACGGCGCGCCTTCCCGTTGATCTCGCCGGCAAAAGCGTCTCGCTGTTCGACGCCGAGTTTCATCCACGCTTTGCCGAGAATCGCTTTGTCTTCGTCTGCTACGTCCATCCCGGCGACGGCGGCCACACGCGCGTCTCGCGCTTCAAACTGACTAACGACTCGCCTCCTCGCGCTGCGGTCGACGACGAGCAGGTGCTCATCACTTGGCCCTCGGGAGGCCACAACGCCGGCTGTCTAGAATTCGGCAAAGACGGCTATCTGTATATCGCAACCGGCGACGGCTCGGGTCCGAATCCGCCCGACGGTCGGACGACGGGACAGACCGTCGACGATCTCCTCGGCGCGGTGTTGCGGATCGACGTCGATCATCCATCACAAGAGCGCGCCTACGGGGTGCCGCAAGACAATCCGTTCGTCGCCCTGCCCAATGCCCGGCCGGAGATTTGGGCTTATGGTCTCCGCAATCCTTGGAAGATCGGCGTCGATCCGCAGAGCGGCGACGTCTTCGCGGCCGACAACGGTTGGGAAACGTGGGAAACGATCCATCGCATCGTTCGCGGCGGCAACTGCGGCTGGCCTGTGATGGAAGGGCGGGCTGCGTTGCGCTCGGAAGTTGCGGTCGGCCCGACGCCGATCATCCCGCCGATCAAAGACCATTCGCACACCGAGGCCAACTCCGTCATCGGCGGGCCGGTCTATCGGGGCGACAAGCTTCCTGATCTCGCCGGCGCGTTCGTCTACGGCGACTACATTACCGGCACGATCTGGGCCGTGAAGCCCGACGGCGACTCGTATTCGCACACGACACTGGTCGATACCGATCAGCGGATCGTCGCGTTCACGCAAGGGAGCCGCGGCGAGTTGTACGTCGTCGACTACGACTACACGGGACAGATCTACGAGATCGTCCCCTCGGACGTGAAAGACACCTCGGCCACGTTCCCGCGACGACTCAGCGAGACGGGCTTGTTCAGTTCCGTGGAAAAGTTGGAGCCCGCAGCGGGCGTTGTTCCGTACGACGTTCGCGCCGGTCGCTGGCTCGACGGGGCCGAGGCCGAACGCTGGGTGGCGATCCCGGGCGACGGACGGATTCAACCGGCGACGAGCGTCGACTCGGGAGCCGTCTATCCCGAGGGGACGGTCTTCGTCAAACATTTGCGTCTGCCGGCCGGCGAAGGACGGGCCGCCGTTCAACTCGAAACGCAACTGCTGCATTTCGAGCGGGGCGTCTGGCGGCCGTACAGTTATCTCTGGGACGAGGCCGGCCGCGACGCGACGCTCGTCGAATCGATCGGCACCAGCCGACCGCTCAAGTTCGCCGCCACCACAGCCGGGAAAGAAAATCCCGCGGATCGAACGTGGCATGTGAACGCCGTGAACGAGTGCAAGTTGTGCCACAACGCCGGGCCGCGCTTCGTACTCGGCTTCACCTTGAACCAGTTGGATTTTTCGCCCGACGGCGATTCGCAAGCGACGAATCAGTTGCGTCGCTTGGCGGACGAAGGAGTCATCACCGCGACGCCGTCGCTGGAGCCGAACGATCCGGCCCGGTTGGTGAATCCGCACGACGTCGGGCAATCGCTCGACGATCGGGCTCGATCGTATCTGCATGCCAACTGCGGCATGTGCCATCATCCGGGGGGCAACGCGATCGTGTCGTTTTTCCTCCGCCGCGATCTGCCGTTTGACAAGTTAAACACGAACAAAGGGACCGGCATCGGCACGTTCGGCATGCACGACGCCAAGCTGATCGTCCCCGGCGATCCGTACCGGAGCGTGCTGATGTACCGGATGTTGAAGCTCGGCTACGCGCGGATGCCGTACATCGGTTCGCGCGTCGTCGACGGCGATGGCGTGGCGCTGATCGAGCAGTGGATCCGTAGCTTGCCGAGCGACTCGACGGCGACGCGCTCGGCTCCGCTGACCACCGGTTCCGCAGCGGCCGCGGCTTTGCAATCGCTCGCCTCGGGGGCATCAAGCTCCGGCAAACCGAAGGACGCCGCGATCAGTGAGTTGGTGAAGTCGACCGAGGGGGCGTTGGCGCTGGTTCTGCAAATGTATCGCGGAGCCCTCGCCGGCGAGACGTTTGCGTCGGCCGTGACGGCCGGGTCGGCGGCGTCGAGCGACGTCCGCGGCCTGTTCGACACATTCGTGCCCGAATCGAAACGTCGCGCGACGCTCGGCGGCATCATCGATCCGCAAGTCGTGCTCAGCCGCCAGGGAGACCGCGAGCGCGGGAAGCTGATCTTCTTTAGCGACGGCGCACGGTGCCGCAACTGTCATGAGTTGAACGATCGCCAGAAATCGCTCGGGCCGACGTTGCTCGAGATCACCAAGAAGTACCCGCGACCGGCCGAGTTGTTGCAGCACGCGCTGCAACCGTCGCTCAAGATCGAAGAGCCGTTCGCCGCCTACACGATCGTCGTCGACGACGGTCGCATCTTGACCGGCCTGTTGGTCGAACAATCGACGGCGGAAGTCGCCGTCAAAACGGTCGAACGACAAGTCATCCGCCTCGCCCGCAAGAACATCGAAGAGATGACGAAGAGTGAGAAGTCGCTGATGCCGGAGCGGATTCTGAGCGACTTGACCGCCCAGGAAGCGGCCGACTTGTTCGAGTACATTCGTTCGCAAACGGCCGAGCCCGCGCCGCGTTAGCATCTTGCTGTCGCCACATCAGAAAACAGGAAACGACATGGGCGTGCTCGCAGGAAAAGTCTGCTTAGTCACCGGGGCGGGACGCGGCATCGGCCGCTCAATTGCAATTGCGTTTGCCCAGGAAGGGGCCCGCGTCGCGGTCACGGCGCGCAGCACCGCCGAGTTGGAAGAGGTCGTCGGCGCGATTCGCTCCGCCGGCGGCCAAGCCCTCGCGATCGTCGCCGATCTGGCGGACGGGGCCGCGCCGACCCGGATTGTCGAACAGGTTCGCGCCGCTTGGGGACCGATTCAGGTGTTGGTCAACAATGCCGGGATCGGCAGCAGCGCGAACCCCAAGCCGGTCGTCTCATTCGACGATGATTTCTGGAACCTCTCGCTGCAGATCAACCTGACGGCCCCCTACTTGCTGACGAAAGCCGTGCTCCCCGAGATGCTGCAAGCGCGGAGCGGGCGGATCATTACCGTCGCGTCGATCAACGGCAAGATCGGCAGCCTTCACGGCGCGGCCTATGCGGCCAGCAAGCACGGGGTCCTCGGCCTGATGCGAACGTTGGCGATGGAAACGGCCCGCGAGGGGATCACGGTCAACTCGATTTGCCCCGGCCCGGTGCACACCGCGATGAACGACAAGCGGCTCGCCTACGATTCGACGCGCCTCGGGAAATCGTTCGACGATCTCGCCGCCGGTCTGACTCCGATCGGTCGGCGACTTGAACCCGACGAGATCGCACCGCTGGCCGTCTACTTGGCGAGCGATGCCTCGGCCGCGATGACCGGGCAGTCGATCAACTTGGACGGCGGCATCGTCATGACGGGCTAGGCCCGCGCGGTCCCGCATCGCAATCTCTTTTGGTCGTCCGTGTGCGGCGGCACTCTCGTTGCAGAAAGCAGTTCATCGATGAATGAGCCTTCGCGTTCGCCGTCGCGGGTGTGGGTCTGGTACGTCTGTTGTCTGCTGCTGCTCGCGACGACGATCAACTACATGGATCGCCAAACGTTGGCCAACGCCGCTTCGCGCGTACAGGCCGACCTGGGGCTGAACAACGAGCAGTACGGCCAACTTGAAATGTGGTTTGCTTACGCGTTCGGGGCCGGCGCGTTGCTGTTCGGCGCCATCGCCGACAAAGTCGGCGTCCGCTGGCTTTATCCCACGGTGCTGTTGCTCTGGTCGGTGATGGGCTTCGCGACCGGTTTCGTCGAATCGTTTGCAGGCCTGTTGGTCTGTCGGACCTTGCTCGGGCTGTTCGAAAGCGGACACTGGCCCTGCGCGTTGAAGACGGTGCAGCGCCTGCTACCGCCGCGCGACCGGACGATGGGGAACAGCATTTTGCAAAGCGGCACGTCGATCGGCGCGATCGCGACGCCGCTGATTATGAATTGGATGCTGACCGACGAGCCCGGCAGTTGGCGGCTGGTGTTTCAGATCATCGGCGGCATCGGGCTGTTCTGGATCGTCCTCTGGTTCATCGCGGTCCGCGAAGAACCGGCCGGGCAGCCGACCGTCGTCGATCCGTCGCGCAAGCCGGTCGCTCCGTTGCCGCTCGGTCTGTTCATCCGCCGGATCATCGTGCTGATCGTCGTCGTGGCGACGATCAACGCCTGCTGGCATCTGTTCCGCGCATGGTTACCGAAGTTCCTCCGCGAAGGGCGCGGCTACAGCGAGAGCGCCGCGTTGCAATTCACCTCGGCGTTCTACGTGGCGACCGACGTCGGCTGCATTCTCGCCGGCGCTGCGACCCTCTGGCTGCACCGCGTCGGTCTGGCCGTGATTTGGGCCCGTTGGTTCGTGTTCTTGCTCTGCTCGCTGCTAACGACGTTGAGCGTCGTCATCTCCATCACGCCGGCCGGCCCTTGGTTGATGGCGCTGCTGCTGGCGTTCGGTGCGGGAGCGCTGGGACTGTTTCCCTGCTATTACTCGCTTAGCCAGGAGCTGACCGTGCGGCATCAAGGAAAGCTGACCGGCGTGCTCGGTGCGGTGGCGTGGTTCAGCGTCGCTCCACTACATCCGCTGTTCGGCGAGTACATCGACCGCACGAAGTCGTACGATCTCGGCGTCGCGATCGCAGGTTGTTTGCCGCTCGTCGGGTGCCTCACTTGGCTGCTGCTCTGGGGCATGCGCGAGCAAACGGCCCGACACGAAGCAGCCGCCGACTCCCACGGCTAATCCGTTTTCGAATTCGACATCGGCTCCGGTGGCAACGTCGGCGGCGTGAAGTCGGGAGCGGGGCCGCTGAGCGATTCGAGGAATGCCACCAAGTACGGAATGTCGGCGAAGCTCTGGCCGCGCAGGTCAGGCGCATCCATCGGCAAGCCGTCGGTCGTCGCTTGCGGAATGCCGCGATAGTAAAAAGTCACGACCGTCTCGAGCGATTTTTGCGAACCGTCGTGCATATACGGGCCGGTCTCGGCAACGTTCCGGAGCGTCGGCGTGCGAAAGCGATAGCGATCTTCCTTCTTGCCAGTGACTTGGGCTCGCCCCAGGTCCTCTTCTGAGACGCCGAGCCGATAGAACTTGCCGTCGCTCAACAGTGGGCCGTTGTGGCATTGGATGCATTTCGCCTCGCCGCGAAAGAGTTCCCAACCGCGCACGGCGTCGGCCGAGAGCGCGGTCTTGTCTCCTTGCAGATAACGATCGAACGGCGACGGTCCCGTGACCAACGTCCGTTGATAGGCCGCTAAGGCCTTCGCAATGCCGTCTCGATTCGGCTTCGTTCCAAAGACCGTTTGAAACCGACGCACATAACCGGGCACGGCGTTCAACTCTTTCTCCAACTCGTCGAGGTTCTGGTTCATCTCGACTTCGGACTGAATCGGACCGAGGGCTTGGTCTTCGAGCGTGGCGGATCGGCCGTCCCAAAAGAAGTTGGAATAGAAGCCGACGTTCAGGCACGACTGCGTGTTGCGCGTCAGCGTCGCGCCGCCGTGCCCCTTGTTCCAAGCAATGCCGTCGCCGAACGCGCGCTCCGGAAAGTGACACGAAGCGCAACTGATCGTGTTATCGCCCGACAATCGCGGGTCGAAGAACAACTCTTTCCCCAGCGTCACCTTGTCCGGCGTCGTCGGATTGTCGACCGGTGCGGCGACGCTCGCAGGCAGCGGGACCACCGGATCCTCGCGCCGCGACCGGTCGTCCGTCTGCGCCAAGGCAGCCGACGACGACGCACACAAAAACAACAGCGCGACGATGCGGAACATGAGACGCTCTCGACGGTTAGTTAGCTGGGTGCATTCTACTTCGACCGCTCGGCTCACGGCAGCCGCAGCCCCCTCGGCCGCGCAGTCGCTGAAGCTGAAACCAAGTGCTAAGCGACCCCTGGACGGTCGATGCAATAATATCATCGAACCGATTGCGATCTTCCAGCGGAGAGCGGCTTCATGCAGGTCGATGCTAAACAAGCCCCCGGTCGTCGACGCCTGCGGTTCACCACTTTGGACGAGATCGTCCACGATGCCGAACGATTGGTCGCAGCGAAAAATGCCCGGACTCTCGGCAACTGGTCCCTCGATCGCCTGCTGTCGCATTTGGCGATCGCCGTCGACGGTTCCATCGACGGCATTTCCGGACAAGCCCCCGGAATGATTCGGCTCTTGGGTCCGCTGCTCAAACACTGGGTTTTGAAGCGCGGGCTCTCCCCGGGCTTTCGGTTACCCAAGAAGCTCGAGGCGGCGGCCTTCCCAGCCGGATCGTCGCCGGACGAGGCGTTTCGGAAACTTCGTTCCGCCGTCGCCCGAACCGCCGCGGAACGGATGACGGCCCGGCATCCCGTCTTCGGCAAGCTGTCGCACGCCGAGTGGGAGCAGTTCCATCTCCGGCATGCCGAGTTGCATCTCAGCTTTGCAATTGTGTAACGACATCGTCGCTGCAGGAAACCGAGCGCGACCGCGAGCTACGTCAACTCCGTAATCAGACCGTCGGCTTCGCCCCCTTGGAAGTTTTCAGGGAGCGGCACTCCCAGGCGATCGAAGACCGTACTCCAGAGATTGCCCAGACGAACGTTCTGCTTGATGAGGTGCCCTTGGTGCTTCACGCCTAATCGCGCACCGCCTGCGAACATCGTCGGCAGGTCGTGATTGTGGTGCGCATTGATCGCGCCGCCGCTGCTACCGTACGTAAGCATGGTGTGATCAAGCAGCGTGCCGTCTCCTTCTTTGATTCCCTTCAGCTTGTTCAGGAAGTAAGCCCACTCTTGCATGTACCAAATGTCGGCCTGCGTGAACCACTTCAGCTTGTCCGGGTCTTCGCCGTGATGCGTCATTTCGTGGTAGTCGTAGGGATTCCCCTCGTCTTTCCATGAGCCTGTGTAGTTCGGGCCGTCCATGCGGGCCATGTACGATATGACGAGCGTGCTGTCGGTCTGCAGAGCCAGCGCGATGACGTCGAACATGAAACGTTGGTAGCGACGATAATCTAGGCCGCTTTTGTCGGGATCGAGTCCTTGTTCTTTGCCGAACTCGATCAGCTCGACGTTCGGCTTCGGCCGGCGGAGCCATTCCTTTTCGTCCTGCATTCGGCGTTCGAGATCGCGAATGCCGGTCAGATACTCTTCGAGCTTCCGTTTGTCGTCGGCGCCGAGCGAACTGCTCAGCCGCTTCGCCTCTTCGCGGAGCGAGTCGAGCACGCTTGTGCGACGGACGAACTCGGCTTCGCGCTGCGTGAGCGTGTCGGGCGTGTCGGGGCGGAAGAGTTGATCGAACAGCACGTGCGGGCGGTTTTCCGATGGGATCGGCGTCCCGCTCGGACTCCACGAGAGCGTCTGATCGTAACCGCCGCCGAAGCCGGTGCCGCGCCGGATGCCGAGCGTCAACGAAGGAAATCGCGTCTGCCGACCGACGGCGGCCGCCAACTCCTGATCGCACGATACGCGGAGCTTCACCCCGGCGCTGCGGGTGTTCGTGCCGGTGAGGAACGTCCGATCGCCGACGTGCCCGCCGGAGTGGGTGAGCCGCAGCCCGGAGACGACGGTGAAATCGTCGCGCAAGCTTTCGAGCGGCTTCAAAATCGGCGTGACGGTGTAGTTCCGTCCGACGTCGGCGGGCGTGAAATCGCGACCGTTGATGCCGAGCCCGAAGAAGCAAAAGACGGCGCGACGCGGCGTCTCGCCGGCGGCGATCGAACCGGCGTGCGTCAGCGATTGCGAACCGACCCCCATCGCATCGAGCCACGGCAGCGCAAGCGTGATGCCGGCTCCCTTGAGGAACGTCCGTCGCGGCAACGGGGCACGACGATGGAGAATATTCATAGCCTGAATTTCCTATTTTGTGTTAAACGGTTCGCTCGCCGTGATGGCGAGGATCAGCGAGTGAATGCGGTAATCGTTTTGTTGGAGCGTTGCGACGAGTTGATCCAACAACTCATGGTCCGGATATCCGACCGGTCGGCCCAGCGCGTACGTCAATAGCTTCGTGCTGAACGCGCGGGCGAACTTGTCCTTCTGCGTCAGCAGTCCCGCTTTGTATTCTTCGAGCGTCGTAAACTTCGCGCCGTCGGGAAACGAGCCGCTGACGTCGAGCACCGGTGCGCTCGGGCCGCCGCGCGAGCCTTCGCCGTTGAACCGTTCGCGCCAGGCGCCGATCGCGTCGTAGTTTTCGAGTGCCAGGCCGTACGGGTCGAGCTTCGCGTGGCATGATGCGCAGACGTCGTCGGTGCGATGCAGTTCGATCCGCTGTCGCACGGTCAGACTCTTGCCTGCCGTGTTGGGCTGGATCTCGCCCGCATTGGCCGGCGGATTGTTGGGGGGATCGTTGAACAGCTCGCGCAGGACCCACGAGCCCCGGCGCATCGGCAACGTCCGCGTGCCGTCGGCCAGCAACGTCATCAACCCGGCCATCCCCAGCAGACCGCCCCGATGGTCTTCCGGGCGAATCGCGACGCGACGGAACTCCGGCCCTGCGACGCCTTCGATGCCGTAGTGCCTGGCGAGCCGTTCGTTGACGACGACGAAATCGCTATCGAGGAACGTGGTGATCGGCAGGTCCTTCGTCAGCACTTCGGCGAAGAACGCGTACGGCTCTTGTCGCGAAGCCTGTTCGAGCGGCGGGTCGTAATCTCGGTACTCGGCCGCCGGTTTGATCGTGCCGTAGTCGCGAGCCGACAGCCATTGGCCCGCGAAGTTCTTCACCAACTGATCCGCTTTCGGATCCGCCAGCATCCGCGCGACCTGAGCCGCCGCCACGCCCGGGTCGCGCAGCTTGCCGGCCGCGGCCAGCGCGAACAGCTCGTCGTCCGGCATCGTGCTCCACAAGAAATACGACAGTCGCGAGGCAAGTTCATAGTCGGTCAACGCTCGCGGCTCTTTGCGATCGCCCGTCGGTTCTTCGAGGAACACGAAGCTCGGCGAACAGAGCACGCGCTGTAAACCGACCCGCATCGCGTCGATGAACGAGAGTTTGCCTTCCGTTTGAGCGTTCGTCACCACCGCCGTTGCGGCGTCGATCTCTTCCACCGTCGCCGTACGGCGATACGCGCGCGGCAGGAAGCGGGAAAAAATCTCCCGGGCATACGTCGCATCGGCCCGATCTTCACCGGCGAAGAAGAGCGACTTGTGACTCAGCGGAGGCCATTCGGGCTGAATCGGTCCTTCGATCTCGATTGATTCGAGCAGCAGTCGCGGCAGCTTTTCGACGTCCATCGCCGGGTTGTAGATGAAGGCTTGGCCGGTCCACGCATTCAGCTTGGCCTCCAATTCACCGCGTCGCTTTTTGAACTCGGCCATTTCTGCCGGCGGAGCCCTTCGCGTGACAGCCTGCTCCGTCTCGCCGCGAAGCTTCGTCCATTGGCTGAAGAGGTTCTTGTAATTCGGTTCGTTGATGACCGCCTCGTGCGTGTGGTTCCACAGCAGGCGGAGGACCTGCGGGCCTTTCACTTCGCCGTTCACCGGCCCGCGCAGAAACATCAGCACTTCGGTCTTCCCCGAGGGATCGACGGGAACCACTTGCTCGACCTGGATCGGCGATTGCATGGCGTACTGCAACAGAAATTCATTCGGCTCGGTGCGGCTCCGGTTGTCGACCTTCCCGTTGATGCGGACGCGGTAGTAGCCGTCTTGCGTGACGACCTGCGCGACGACGAAATGATGGATCGCTCCCCAGCGTTGATACTCGCGTCGGTAGGTCGGGCCCCCCTGGATAAACTCAATCACGTCGGGGCGAACGAACTGGGCTTTGGCTCCGCGCGGAATCTGGTGCTCGAATTCGGGAAACACGGAGACCGTGTCCGACGGCGGCTTGAGACGCATGAACTCGAAGGCGTTCTTTATGTGATTCATCTTCGGCGGCTCGGTGACGATCGCGCGGGTCGCAATCTTCGCCGTCGCATCGAGGCTCCGTTCGATCTGCGTCTGATCGAAGAACAGAGCGACCCCCAGGCGATCGAAACCCTCGGCCTTGCCGTCGCCGGGCATCTCTTCCAACAGCGGGCGGACGATATTCTCGTCGAGCCGCAGCAGATCGCGAATCGTGTTGGCGTACTCGTCGCGATTGAGCCGCCGCATCGGGATCCGTCCGCCGGCGTTCTTCGCGCGACGGTCGACTTCGCGGAGCTGTTCGTTGACCCAACCGACGAACGCCGCCGTCTGCTTCGGGTCGGGACGCGGTTTCTCTTCCGGCGGCATCTCGCCGGAGTTGATCCGGTCGAGGACTTCTTTCCATTGCTCGGCCACCGACGCCGCGGTGAAATCAATTCCGAGTTGATCGATCCGATAACCGGCCTTCGCCTTCTCGCCATGGCATTCCAAACAATGCTGCGCGAGAAACGGCTTGACGTCTCTCTCGAAATCAGACTCTGCCGCCGCTGCGACGTTGCCGGAGAACGCGAGCAGTCCGACGAAGCAGAGCAGAATCGACGGCGACGACGAGGCAAGTTTCGTGCGCATAGAATCGACGGGCGGGAGTCGCGGCAGGAGGGAAGAACTACGGGCGGCGTCCCCTCATCTTAGCCCCGCGCCGCGGCCGTTAATACCTCGACTTGCCGTCCTCGGCCGAAGCCGCGGTTTGCCACTATTTTGCGGCCGCTTGGATCACGAACTCGTACGCCTGTCGGGCGTGATCGTACGGCGTGTCGTGCCCCCCATCGGGTCGATGCAGCAGCAACACCGGGCGATTGCGACGCTTCAACTCGTCCATCAGTCGCAGGACGCTCTGCGGCGGGACGCTGCGGTCGCGGCCGCCGGTCGTGCAGGCGATCGGCATCGTCAAGCGATCGGGCCAAAGCTCGGCGCTGCGACTTTTGTAGACCTCGGGGACCGCCTGCTTGTCGCCGCCGTAAGATTGGCGAATCGCGTCTTGAAAGTTTTCGTACTCCAGCAAGTTGGCTGTGCCGTTCATGGCGACGACGCCGTCGACCAACTCGGGATGCAACGCGGCAAAGGCCAGGCTCGACGTTCCCCCCATCGAACCGCCGGAGATGAAGACGCGACCGACCTTATACTTCTGCTTCGTCTCGCGGATGATCTGCACCACATCGGCCTCGGCCTTCGGTCCCATCCAAGACGTCGTCGCGCGATAGTCGGGCGAGAGATAAATCAGACGATGCTTGGCGGCCGTATCGCGGGCGGCTCGGCATTCGTCGCGCGGTTGCTTGACGAACTGCCAACGATCGGAGCCGTGTCCGTGGAGAGCCAATAGCACATCGTGCGATTGAGCGGGACCAAAATCGGCCGGCAGGATGCGAACGTAGCGCTCGTCCCGACCATCGACGGCGGCGCGAAAGACGACGTCTTCGATCACCGGCTCTGCGGTGAGGATCGGCCCGGCCCCCAGACACGTTGCCGAGATGAGCAGTAATCGAAGTAACGCATTCCAGCAGTTCTGCGACATCGGCGACTCACAAGCGTTCGAAAAGAGGGGAGCGATTACTCGCGCGGCAATTGGTCCATCCGCTTCATCGCGGAAAACAATCCCCAACCGAGCACGACGACCAACAACCCGATCACGCCGAAGATCAGCGGCCGATTGTTGAGGAGTTTTGCCGTACGATCGCCGGGTTCAGCAGGCTGATCGACCAGTACTCTTTCGCCGAGTGTGACCGGCGTCGGTTGAAAATTGGCCCGGAGCAACTCGCTAATCGCCGCCGTGTCGTGCGACTCCGCGGCAACGGCTCGGCCGTACTCCAAACGATACGCATTGCCGGGCGTCGCCAAGAACACCAACTCGTACTCGTTTCCCTCGGCCCGCACTCCGGTGATCGTTAGCGGCGGGCTATCGCGGTCGTCGATGACGATATGATACGAACGGGACCGCGTTTCGGGGAATTCGATTGTTAGATCCTCGCGCTGCAAGGTCTTGAAGTCGATCCGCGAGAGAGTCGCTTCGCCGACGCGCGACCGGCCGTGAGGAGAGCGAATCTGCATCGCCTCGACGACGGCGTGTCGGCTGAAATTGCGATCCGAGGTCTCCAGCGTTAACGACGTCAGCGGCTCTCCCTGCATGCTGACCCCGAGGGTCGTTTGCTTCTTTTGAGGATCGGTGACGACGTAGAACCGGCTCTCATAGGTCGTCTTCGCGTCCCCTGCGGCTTGCATCTCCTGCACTTCGCGCAACAATTCGAGTCGATCGATGCGGAAAGGTCGGCGATCGATGACCGTCTTCTCAGTGCGATCGGCTTCGTCTTTGCCTTGCAGACGGCGGGTGAGTGTGAGCAACTCCGACTCTTGCTCGACGGTCACATCGTCGATCACCAGCCGAAAGTGCCGATCGGTCGTCGTCGGCAACGGGACGACGTCGTTGCGCACGTCGAGATAGCGGGCGTAGTCGAAAATGAGCGTCTCCGTGCCGGCCGGCTTCCATTCCTTGCCGTCGGCTGAGGTTTCCACGCGCACGCGCTGCTCGAAGTCGCGGAGGGCCGTGACGAATCGGAGCGACGTCGGCTGCGGGTCTTTTTCTCCTAAGGTCAACGTGATTTCGAGGCCGCCGTTCTCCAACGGCTTGCCCGTGAATTGATGCGAGTTCCAGACCCGGCGCGTCGCTGTACTCTTCGACGTCTGACGCTTGCGGAGCAAGAAAGGCACGACCTTGTCGGACGTATCGCGGATACGAAGACGCAGTAGGTCGGGCTCGAGACCGAAAACCTGCGCATCGACCCGGACCGCCGCGAGCTCGTCTTGCTTCCACTCCGGCAGATCGATTTTTAGCACTACTAGCGACGGGATCTCGTCCGTACCGAACGCGACCGTCGTAAGACAGGCGAGAGCGATGAAAGCTATGACCCGTTTCATGCAGACTCTTCCTTGTCGGGTTCCTGCACGGCAAACGTTTCGCGATATTTCAAGTACACGAACGATCCGCATAAGACCAAGATGCCGAGCACGATGAAGGCGATGATCCGATAGAACTGATCGAGTTGTGCGAGGTCGGAGAAGAACACTTTCCAAGCGACGATCGCGAACAGGCCGAGGCCGACGTAGCGGAGCGGGCGAACATTGCGACGAATGCCCTGCATGATCAACGCCAAGGCGAAGAGCGACCAGAGGATCGAAATGCCGCCGGGGCGCAGACCGTCGAGATAAGCATACAGGAACGAATTGACCTCAAGCGACAGGTAAATGAAGAGTACGCCCAAACCGAGCCCGCCCAGCATCTGCCCGGCGCTGCGGGCCTGCGGCCTGGCGACGAGCAGGGCATAGGCCCCGCCGAGAAACCCGACGACCGCGCCGAAATCGACGAGCCGTAGCAAGGCATCGCGGAACGAATACGTTCCCGCGTAGATCAAATCGTCGCCGAGCGACCAACCGACCAAGTCGAACGCGAATAGCTTAATCAGCAGTGCGCCGACGACGAGCAGTAGCAACGTCAGCAGGGCGATGTTCTCGAAGCGGAGGACTTGTCGGAGCAAGAGGCCGGCGAGCGCCAACCAGAGCAGCGTCAGCATCGGCAGCTTGATCGGGGCGTAGTAGTAGCCGAACGTCCGGTCGAATTCGAGATGCAGGTAGATGAACATCATGAAGACCGCCACGCCGACGGCAGCCCGCATCGCCCAGACTCCTTCGATCCAGCGCGGCACGTCGTTTTCGCGGCCGACGAGATCGCCCGACTCGGCGTCTTGCTTGAGCAGCAATCGATACGCCCCGCCGATCGAAGCGATCGGGATGCCAAACATCACGAGTCGCTCGAGCAGTTCGCTCAGGTAGTTCGACGTCGTTAACTCGTCGGCCGGCGGCGCTTGTAAGAATGAATTTTGCAGATCGATGACACCGAAGCGGAACCAGACGATCGCGTAGAGCACATAAGAAACGTTCCGCAGGAACTCGCTGCCGAGTTTGCCCGCCATCCAGAGCAGCACGAACGCTTGGATCGCCCACGAGGCGGTGATCCATTGCGACGAAAGGACGAGCGGCATTGTTACTGCCAGGAAGAAGGCCGCCAGGCCGATGAAGCTCACCAAGAGCTCGCGATCGACGAGTCGTCGGGCCAGGAAGTAGAAGACGTGCGCCGTGTAGAACGCGGCGAGAGACAGCGTCACGGCCGCGACCCAGACTTGGCCGTACGCTTCTTCGACGAGCGCGTACGAAACGCCGTAGTACGTGCCGGCATTGATCAGCAGTGCCAGTAAGTCGAGCAGGTTCGACTTTGTCTTGTTGACGACCTTATAGAGGAACGTCATCGTCGAGAAGAGGATGAAGAACGCGATCGCGAACGGCATCACTTCCCAGAAGTAGCCGACTTCGTAGTCACCCATCGCCGCGAAGAAGAGGGCGTAGGTGCCGACGAAGCTGAGGTAATTGACGAGCGGCCAATTCCGCCAGTAGCACAAGGCCAGCACGCCGATGCCCAAGATGAGCAGATAGCCGAACAGCCCGGGGAAATTGACGACGCCGGTCGAGAGCATGATCGGCGTGCCGTAACCGCCGAGGATGCCGAGCACGGCGACGAGCAGCGAGTTGAACCGCACGGCAATCGCGCCGGCCAAGGCCGTCACGAGACTCATGAGCGCAAAGGCCGTCGCCATGTCGATCATGTCGTAGAAATTCGCCGCGGCGAAGACGGAGAAGTAGAGCGTCGCGAGGCCGCCTCCCATTAACCCTTGGCCGAAGACGTGATACCGTCGGCCGAGCAACCGGGTGCCGACGATCAACATCGTCAGGCCGGCGATCGCCGACAGGGCGGTCCGCGTCACTTCGTTGATCAGGTCCTTTTCGACCGAGTACTTGAGGAAGAAGCCGACGCCGACGACGAGGATGAGAATGCCGATCCGCAACAGCCACTGACTGGCGACGGCGTACTCCATCGAAACGCCGGCCGGCACGAAGTCTTCACCAACGATGATCCAATTCCAAATCTTTTGGAGCGTCTCCTTGGCGGCGGTCTCGAACTTGCTCGGCATGCGGGGAGCCGGCGGTTCGATCGGCGCGAATTGCGGTCGAGTGCGCGGCGGCGCGAGGGGACGCGACACAGGCGGGCCGACGCCGTAGCTTGCCGCGGCGGCGGGTCGATACGGCGCGAGCGGCTCTTGGGAATCAGCCTCGTCGCGCAACGTCGGCTCGGCGGTGGGCGTAGCTTCCTCAGCGCGCGATGTCGGCGACACCTCCGGCTCGGCGAGGTCGTCGGGCAACAACGTCAGCACTTCGTCATCGTTCGGCGCGGCGGGAGACGTGGTTTGCATCGGCTCCGGCGACGCGACTGGGGCGGCGCTGGGCGAAGGCGCGGCCGGTGATGGTGCGATGGACGCGGACTCAGCGGGTCGACTTGCAACGTCGGCGGCGCGAGGCGCGGTCGGGGCGGGCCCGGCGTCGCGCGGCCACCGAATGCGAATGAGCTCGCGCTTCAGCGCCTCGAGCCCTTCGCGATATTCGCGACGAAAATTGACCAGCAGCACGACGGTCGTGATCGGCAAGATCGCGATGAGCCCCAACACCATGAGGCCGATCAGAGCGAGAAGGTCTTCCACGGCGAGGCCTTTTATTTCAATGGAGTGCGACGCCGATCCGCGGGCCGAATGCCCGCTTCGCGCCTCCCAATAATAGCTCACCCCCACCGCGTGCTAATCGTTTTATACCTGTTGTATGGGCATAAAGTTCCAACATGGTGCGCGCAAGCAAACGCCCCGGCACGCTGAGCGTCGCCGGGGCGTACTGTTTCGTTTCAACTCGCACTAAGGCCGAAAAGAGCCGGCCTAGCGTTGCACGCGGGCCGAGCCCCCCTTGGCGAGCGCTTCGACTTCCGGCAGGCGGGCCATCGTCGTGTCGCCGGGGAACGTGGT
>CAMCTH010000006.1 GCA_945877965.1 Planctomicrobium piriforme
CGTTCGCGCGGCCGGGGGCTATGTACTGGGGCAAGATGAAGCGAGCTCCGACGTCTACGGCATGAACAAGGCGGCGTTCGTCGATGGGCACGTCGATCGTCAGTTCTCTCTCGACGATGCTGCTCTGATGCTGCTGCAAACCGTCGAGCAACGCTTCGCCGGCAAGAGTTGCTAGCGACGTTTCGTCGGGCCGGCGAAGTATGCCGGAGCACGACGGACGAAAAGCCGGGAATCTCGTTCCGGTTGCCCTTCAATCGGCCTTGTGGCTGCGCGGCGGTTCCGCTATTTCTACCGCCCCTTCTCAGCTTCATTTCTGTGAATCCCTCCTTTCGGAAATTAGCCTCATGGCCGACGTAGGTTCGCGCAGCCTTCGCGTTGCGCTCGTCGTTGTGCTCGCCGCGGTCGCCGCACTCACGCTGAGTGCGTTGCCGTCGCACGCACAGTCGGAGGGCAATCCACCGACTGCGGCAGACATGGTCGTCGACGTGCGCGTCGTCGGAAATCAGGCCGTTTCGGTGCAAAGATTCGTCACCTTCACGCGGACTCGCGCGGGCCGAAACTTCGATCCGATTCAAATCGAAGAAGACGTCCGCCGCCTGACGAAGTCGCGATTATTCGTCAGCGTCAACACGTCGTATCAGCGGACGCCCGAAGGGATCATCGTGTTGTTCCAGGTCGTCGAACGACCGACGTTGGCGTACGTGAAGTACGTCGGTACGTCTCTACTGCGCTCGACGATGGACAAGCAAACGGGACTAAAAGTCGGCGACGCCGTCGATCCTTACCTCGTCGACGATGCCCGGCGTAAGCTCGAAGAATATTATCATTCCAAGGGGTTTACGAAGGCCCGCGTCGTAGTGAGTGAAGGGAACAAGCCCGGCGATCGGGGCGCGGTGTTTTTGATTCACGAAGGGCCGAAGCAGAAGATTTACGACATCGAGTTCGAAGGGAACACGATCGCCGACGATGCTCGGCTGAAGACGCAAATCTCGAGTAAGACTCCGATTTTGTATATGTTCCGCGGCGAAGTGGATGAGTCGAAGATCGACGAAGACGTCGAAAAGCTCACTGCTTACTATCGGAGCCTGGGCTTCTTCAACGCCGTGATCGGTCGTGAGTTGGAGTTCGGCGAAAGCGGCAACTGGGCGACCTTGCGGTTCGTCATTAACGAAGGGCCGCGATACAAGGTCAACAACGTCAACATCGTCGGCGCGTCGAAGTTCCACAAAGAAGAACTCGAAGCCGAGCTGCAACTCAAGGGTGGCAAGTACTTCGATCAAGATTCGATGACACGCGACATCACCGCCTTGCAGGATCGTTACGGCGGGCAGGGGTATTTGTATGCTGTGGTCAATCCCGACCGACGGCTTTCGGAAACGCCCGGCGAAATGGACCTGGTCTATCAGATTGAAGAAGGCGCGAAGTACCGCGTCGGCCGCGTCGACGTCAAGATTCTCGGCGACGATCCGCACACGCGGGTGAACACGATCTTGAACCGCGTCGATATCCGACCGGGCGACATCGCCGACATTCGCAAGTTTCGCGAAGCCGAGCGCCGCTTGAAGGCGTCCGGTTTGTTTGTGACGAACCCGGCTCAAGGAACGCCGCCGACGATCACGTGGGAAGACCGCGGCGATTCGGATGTGATGACGGCCTCGCGTCCCGGATACGGGGACGAAGAAGGGGGTGGCAATTATCGCGGTCAAAGCCCCGACGATTATCTGAACGTCGCGCCGCGCTATCCTTCGACGCCGGAGTTCGAGCCGCGCCCGACGCCGAGCGTTCCGCCGCTCTACATCCCGCCGCCGATGCCGCAAACGCAAGACGTGGCCGTCATGACGTCCGTCGAGCCGGCCCCGATTTATGCCGCCTCGGATAACGCGCAACCGATCGCCGGTTCCGGCAATCCGTTTGTTGCTCGTCGACCCCGAATCAGTGAAGAAACGGCATTGCCGATCGAGCCGCAAATGCCCGTCGCGCCGCCGGTTTTCCAACCGTCGGCGGTCGCCGCGCCTCCCGCCGCCGATTCGATGCAGGTTCGGTTTCAAAGCCCGAACAATGCGGGCTCGTGGGGACAGGTTCCGCTCTACTCGCCGGCTCCCGGAGCAACGGCGGCACCGGCCGCCTCGTACGGACCGCCGACGCAGGTCGTGCAAACACAGTACACCGCGCCGGCTCCGAGCAATTCGTTGACGCCGGTTTACACGCAGGCTCCGACCGCGCCCCCGCAAACATCGTATCCGCCTGCCGGATCGTCGCCGGCCGTCGTGCCGGGTCCGACGTTCGGATCGACCGCCCCGGCTTATGCCCCGCCGGTGGTCGCTCAACCGGCCCCTACGCCCTACATGGGAAATGCACCGGGCGTCGGGGCTCCGCCGCTCGGGTACAGCAACGGTAATGAATTACTCGGCGGGCCGCCGCCGCGCTATCCGGGCGAAGAGCCGACTCGCGAAGTCATCGTCAATCCGGCGGTGCAAGAAGCTCAAACGGGCCGCTTCATGGTCGGCGTCGGCGTGAACTCGAACGCGGGCGTCGTCGGCTCGATCATTCTTGACGAACAGAATGCCGACATCACGCGACTCCCCACGTCATGGCGCGATTTTATTGAAGGTCGCGCCTTCCGCGGCGCCGGGCAGCAAGTGCGCATCGAAGCAGTTCCCGGTACGCAGGTTTCGCGTTACACGTTCAGTTTCCGGCAGCCGTACTTGTTCGACACGCGAGTGCAACTCGGCGTGAGCGGTTACTACTTCCAACGTTACTATCAAGACTGGCTCGAAGAGCGGCTCGGCGGTCGCTTGCAACTCGGGTATCAATTCCCCTACGTGCCGGATCTTTCCGTTAGCGGGGCGATCCGCATGGAAGACGTCGGCATCAGTCAGCCGACGGTTCCGACGCCGAATGCGTTGAGTCGGGTGTTGGGGCACAGCGGACTTTATGTGGCGGAATTATCGTTGACGCACGATACGCGCGACAACACGTTCTTGGCGACGGAAGGTCATCGCTTGTCGATCGGTTTCGATCAAGCCTTCGGCGACTACGATTTCTCGCGCGTTTCGATCGACGCTCGCCAGCACTTTTTGATGTACGAACGTCCCGATCGTTCGGGCCGGCATGTGCTCACGTTGTCGAGCTTGTTCGGGGTTACGGGCAGCGCGACGCCGATCTTTGAAAACTACTTTGCGGGCGGTTTCTCGTCGTTGCGCGGGTTCAACTTCCGCGGCGTCGGACCGTACGACGGCTCCGTCAACGTCGGCGGTCAGTTCCAGTGGATCAATTCGGTGGAGTACATGTTCCCGCTCGCGGCGGACGACATGATTCGCGGCGTGGTCTTCTGCGACTTCGGCACGGTCGAGGACGACGTCGCCCTTCGACCCGATAACTATCGCGTGTCGCCGGGCTTCGGGTTGCGGCTGACCGTTCCGGCGATGGGACCGGCACCGATCGCGCTCGACTTCTCCGTGCCGGTGGCACACGGTCCGGGCGACGACATTCAGAACTTCGCGTTCTATGTTGGCTTCGGTCGGTAAATCAGGGCAAGACCGTTGCCGATCATTCCGATGGGACGCTTGTAAGTCTGCGCCGACTACCGACCGCGGAGAATGCGTTGGTCGACATAGTTGTTGTAGTAACCGGTATGCGACCAATTGTTGGTCGCCGCTCGGGCACCGAACCAACCATACGGATAGACCGGCGCGGGGTCGTCGCGGCGGGTCCACAACGGTTGGCTCGCGGCCGCCTGATGATGTCCATGCGGGCCCGGGGCGTAATGCGGTGCGACCGGGGCCGGGTCGACGACGATGTAGCGATCGACTCGCGGGGCGTACGGGCCGGTGGCCTGCGTCGTGAACTTCGATATGAAGGGATAGCCCGCGTCGCACGGGGCGACGAGCATCAGCACGTATGCCGGCAGCAAAACGATCGACGGTATGCGCACGACGCGACTCCCAAGAACGAAGGACTAGCTAGCTCCTTCGTACTTATCGGCCAACGGGGCGGATTCTTCGCATGCGCATAAAAAAAGGGAGGACCGGTTTCGGTCCTCCCTTCGTGATTATTGAATCGTTGCGTTCGGCTTACCAGTAGAAGCCGCCCTGATAGCCCCAGCCTGCCGGACCGGTGCCGCCCCAACCGCCCCAGCCGTAGCTTCCCCAGCCCTTGTAGCGGTAATCGTAGATACCCGACGGCGAGTATCCCACCGGGAACGGGCCTGTGTAAGTCGGCCCCGACGAACCCCAGATTTTGCCGTTCGGATAGTAGCCGTACGGATTCGGGGTCGGCGGGCCGTAGTAGCCGTTGCCGTAAACCGAGCCGGTGTAATTGGAACCGTAGTAGCCCGAGGCGTAGACGTTCGGCTGATAGGTGCCGTATGCACCGTACGCGGCCGGAAAGCCCGCTCCGTAAGTTCCGTAGCCGCAGCAGTTGCGACGGCGGTGGTGCCCAAACGCGACCAGCGTGGCGGCCGAGTCGCCGGAGACGACGGTCTTCGACTCCGCAATCAACAACGGAGGCGGCATGATGGTCGACGGCGTCGTCGGCTCAACGTTCGTGGCGCCGTAGTTGCGAACCGTCTCTTCGGCTTGAACTTGTAAGGCCGAATCCGACAGCAGACCTAACGATAAACAGACCAAACCCAGGAATCGCATGTTCGCAACCTCGTCGCCGACTACGATGTGTTAATTTGGGAGACTAATGCATAATAGGTTGCCCTGGGTGGCTGTTCCAAGAAAATGCCGCCGCGACCAGACTTAGTGACGAATAAGACCGAATTTCTCGTCGAGCGGTTGCTGGAACGCCCGAATTCGGCCCTCCAAGACGTCGGCGACCCGCACCGGACGACCGCTACAATCGGACTCCAGCAAGGCAAAGGCGGTCGCCAGATCGGCCAGGCCCTCGCGGCCCGACGTCTCAGGCGTCGTCCCTTGCTCGACCGCCTGGAGCCAGTCGAGCTGATTCAGCGCGAAGCTGTCGTCGAGGCCGCACGGTGCATGCCGCTGCTGGAGATCGGCCGGGGCCTGGCTGCGATAGAGGTCGGCCAGCTTTTGCGGTTCGCGGCCGTCGAAGGTGATTTCATCGCCGGTGATGCGAGCCTTGGAGCCGTAGTAGACCGCACCGTCGGCCGTTCGGACTGCGCCGCCGTGTCCGCCCCAACTCGCAAAGAGACTGCCGACCGCGCCGGCCGTCGTTTCGAGATGCGCAACGAACGTGTCGTCGGCATCGCAGTCAATCTCACGCACGACCTGGCCGGCGGCATCGCGTGAAACGCGCCGCGGTTCGAGCACGGTGCACCGCGCCGAGACCGTGGCGACGTCGCCGGCCACATGACGCAGTTGATCGAAGAAGTGCACGCCGAGGTCGAGACTGATGCCGCCGGCCTCCGACTTCTGATGTCGCCATGGCGTATCGGCGACGATGAGATCGGGCCCCCACCACACGCCGGCATAGCCGAGCAAAAACATTTGCACACGCCCTGCGAGGTCGCTTTCAAATGCCCAGCGCAGTTGCCGCGTTCGCGGCGCTTGGCGAAAGTTCTCGAATACGCCGAACGTGACCTTCCGCCGTTCCGCCTCTTCGCACATGTGCCGTGCCGCCGCGACGGTGATCGCCAGCGGCTTTTGCGACAGCAAATGTTTGCCGGCCGTGAACGCGCAATCCGCAACCTGATGGTGTAGCGCATGCGTCGAGAAGTCGTTCACGGCGTCGATCTTGCCGGACGCAATCATCTCGCGGTAGTCGGTGTAAACGGCGACGTCGGTCTCGGGCTGAAAGTCCGACAGGAACTCATCGCCGATCGCCAGGGGGTCGCCGGGGATGTTGCTGACCGCAGGACGCTGCGGCGTAGAACCGTCACGCTGAACGTATCCCATGGCATCTTCCGCTTTCCTCGAGCAGAGAGCCGTAATGCGAAAGCCGTCGAAGCCGGCCTCGCGTAACAAGCGATAGCCGCGAAGATGGGCCGCCAAAATGCGGCCGCAACCGACGATGCCGATGCGAATCATAAGTGTTGGATCTCAGCGAGAGGACGCGATGCCAAGCAAACGCGTCATTCTGAGATGCAGACCGGTCGATCGCAAGCCGCGGTCTTAATTCGTCCGCCGCGCTATTCTTGTGCGTCGGCTTTTGGCAGAAACGGCACGTTGAGCGAGATGCAATGCAAACTCCCTCGCTTTTGAATGATCGACGAAGCGTCGATCCCCACGACCTGCCAATCCGGAAGCAGTTTGCGATAAACTTCCAGCGCGCGAGCGTCCAGGTCGGGACAGTAATCGGGGTACTGCGGGACAAGCACCATGCCGTTGGCGTAAATCACATTGGTGTAGGTGCGCCAAAGTCCGTCACGCCGCGAAGGCATCGGCATCCGGACGATCTTCAGGGCTTTGTCTTCTTCCAGACGGACCGAGGCGAGAATCTCACGATTCTTCTCCAACCGCAACGCATTCTTGGCGTCGTCGGCCCCGGCGTACTCGCCGAGCACGACGGTCGTCGGATCGACAAAGGTCAGATACATATCGACGTGACCGGTCGCTTCACCTTCCAACGGCAGCAAGTAGCTCCACTGGTTCATTCGGAAGTCGCTTTTCAAGATGGAAGCGATCTTCTGAAAGTCGTAGCCCCGATTGGCGTTTTGCTCAATCAGCACGGAGGAGGTAACGCAAAATCCCTGTCCGTTGCTGAGCAGGTTTCCGCCTTCCATCGTGAGGCGACTGTTTGCGATCTTCATACCGTACTTCGCCGCGAAGGCGAGGGCTGTTTGATCCTCGGCCTCGCGATCGGGGAAGCCGTAGCAAAAGTCGATCACACGCATCTCATCACCGACGAGGAACAGCGGACCGTAGTCTTGCACCCACATCGAGACGGCAGGCCAGAAAAAGAACTCGATGCTCTCGGCGCTAACTTCATGCTGCGACAACAGGTTGCGAACCTGTTGTTCTTGATCGGGACTGGAAATCAGACCAATGATCTGAACGCGACCGTTGATCGCACGAACCAGATCGACGAGTGTTTGGTGATGGAACTGGATCAGTTCATTGAAGCCGAGGATGATCGCATCTTGTTCCTCGAACTCGGCAAACAACCGTCCGCTCTGGGGCGGGTCAATGACGGCACCGAAGGTCGTTGGTTTGGGACGCTTGGCCGCGACAGACTGACGCGGTTCGGCACTAACGATTGCTACCGCAATCGCGATACCCGCGATGAGCGTAAGTGCAAGCGGGCCATACAAAAAGCGAAATCGATGCATGCGCGGTAATGGCAGGAGGGCGGACGGAGATCATGAATCCACTCCTAGATTCATGCTGACTGCTCGACCACTATACCGCGTACGCGACATTGTGTCGCACATTTTCTAGTTAAAAAAATCTAAAATCATCGGATGTAAACCCATTACTAATAGTGGGTTGCGTTGTTTCTGTCTGGATCGCGATGCGACGCCCGATTGCGGTGGCAAAACCACAGCGGCAGGGAGGCGACAATTAGTCGTACTGAAGCAGACTGAAAACCTTGTGCGGATTCAGCAGTTTTCGCCCCCCGAGTCCGTTCAATTCAATCACAAAAGCACATCCTTCCACATGAGCTCCTGAGTTCTCGACCAAGCGACAGCAGGCCGCCATCGTCCCCCCCGTTGCGAGGAGGTCGTCGATTAAAAGAACTCGCTGTCCCTTGGCGAATCCGTCCTGATGGACTTCCAGCGAATCGGTGCCGTATTCCAGTTCGTAACGAAACGCGTGCACGGCATACGGCAACTTGCCCGGCTTGCGAAAGGGGACGAAGCCGACTCCCAACTCGAGGGCCAGCGGTGCGGCAAAGATAAACCCGCGCGCCTCGGCCGCCCCGATGACGTCGATCTTCTGATCGCGATAGTGATCGGCAAAGCGATGGATCGAGTTCCGAAATGCTTGGGCATCGGATAACAGCGGCGTGATATCGCGAAACAAGATGCCCGGCTTCGGGAAGTCGGGGATCGCGCGCACATGGTCGGCCAAGTTGAGGGCGGAGGTCATAGGAGTTCGATTCTCTAAGGAGTGATGGAGAGAGCTGGTAACTTGGTCGTTGTCGTCACGAATTTATCCGAGCACGTTTTGCAAGAAGCGTTGGGTCCGCTCCGTCTGCGGGGCATCGAGCACCTGAGCAGGCGGGCCGTCTTCGACGATCTTACCGCCGGCGAGCACCACGACACGATCCGCCGCGCGTCGTGCGAAGCCGATCTCGTGCGTCACCATGATCAGCGTCAGCCCCTCGCGGCGTAGGTCTTCCAAGACGTCGAGCACCTCGTGCTTCAACTCGGGATCGAGTGCACAGGTGATTTCATCGCAGAGCAACACCTGGGGATCCATCGCTAAGGCGCGTGCGATGGCGACCCGCTGCTTCTGACCGCCGGAGAGTTGTGAAGGATAGTGATCGAACCGCTCGCCGAGTCCTACCTGTTTCAGCAGTTCGCGACCGCGCGATTCTGCTTCACGACGAGATTTCCCCGCAACGCGGATCGGCGCTTCGCAAACGTTGCCGAGCGCCGTGAGATGCGGGAACAACTGGAAGTCTTGAAACACCATGCCGACGGTCCGCCGGATACGTCGGGCCGCGTCGTTCGATTGCGTTGCGTTCTGGGTAATCCGATTCTCGCCGACGATCACTTCGCCGCCGTCGATCGTGTTGAGGCCATTGATCGAGCGCAGCAACGTGCTCTTGCCGCCGCCACTGGGCCCGATCATGGCCGTGATCTCGCCCGGCCGAATGGCGATAGACACGGCATCGAGAATGGTTTTGTCGTGATATCGCTTCGTGACGTCGCGAAGTTCGACGATCGCGGGTTGAGTCATGTTCGTGTTTCTCGCTCCGGGGCGCATCGCAGCGGTGCGGGGCTATTTGTGGCCGAAGTTCCAGTTCTCTTCCAGATACCGAGCGAGATAGCCCAGCGGGATCGACATGGCCAAATAGAGGGCGGCCGTCAGCAAGCCGATCTCCGTGAACTTCAAGCTCGTGCGGGCCAGGATTTGATACTGCTTCGTCAGCTCGACGACGGCGATGACGCTGACCAAGCTCGTGTCCTTGAACATGGCGACGAAGTCGTTCGTCATCGGGCCGAGAGCCGTCCGAAACGCCTGCGGAAAAATAACGCGTCGGAACGCCGTCATGTCGTCCATCCCCAGCGATCGGGCCGCCTCCCATTGTCCGCGCGGCACCGATTGGATCGAGCTGCGATAGATCTCGGCTTCGAAGGCAGCGTAGTTCAGGCCGAAGCCGATGATCGCCGCTTGCCAGGCCGCGAGATCGACACCCATGTACGGCACGTGCGGCAGGCCGTAGTACAGGAACGTCAACAACAGCAACAACGGTATCCCGCGAAAGAACTCGACGTATGCCAAGGCCAACCAGCGAATCGGTCCGGGGCCGTACAGCCGACAGACCGCCACGATCAAGCCGATCAGCATGGCCAGCGCCATGCTGACGAACGTCAGGGCGACGGTGACGCCGGCCGCGGCGAATAGCGGCGGAGCGTAACGCGAAAAAGTCCAGGCCTCGCGATTCGTGGTCACGACCGTCGCTTCCGTCGCGCCTCGTAGTCCGGCCGCTTCGGCCGGACGATCACCGCTCGCGAGTTGCAACTGATCCTCGTTCCACATCTTCCACTTGGCGTAGATCTGCCGTATACGTCCGGTGCGTATCAACTCGCTCAAGGCTTCGTCGATCGCGGCGGCTAAGTCGTCGTCCGTCGGCCGCAAGCCGAGTCCGTAGTGTCCCTGTCCGACGCGCGGCCCGACGAACTTAAATCGCGGATCGTCGGCCGTGTTGTAGATCGCAATCGGCAGATCGAGCAGCACGGCATCGACACGGCCCAGCGCCAGATCTTGATACGATTCGATTTGTCCGTCCGGGGCCGTAATTTGCTCGACGCCCAGTTCTTGCAAATACGTTTGGGCGGCGCTCCCCGAGAGGGTCCCGACGCGGAGCTTGAGGCAGTCCTCGACGGATTTGACGCGAGTCTCGTCGGCCCGCACGGTCAGCGCGAGGGAGTACACATAGTAAGGCCGCGAAAAAATCAACTTCGCCCGATTTTCGTCGGTGATCTCCAGCCCGCTGACGATGAGATCGAAGTCTTGCTTCTCCAATCCGAGCGGCAGGCTCACCCAGTCGTACTGCACGAACTCGGCGTGCAGTTGCGGGAGATCGAGTTGCGAACGCAACTGCTCCACGAGGGCGTCGACCAAATCGACTTCGAAGCCGACGAGTTTGTCCGGCTGCTCGGGATCGTGAAACTGGAACGGTGCGCCCCCCTCGGCATCGCCTCCCCAACGGAGCACGTTCGACGCCAATCGATCCCGCAAACGGACGACCCGCGGCGAGTCGCCCTGCAGGTCCGCCGCCGTCGGCGCCACCGCCAGAATTGCGACAAGAACGAAGAAGCGGAGCGAAATCGGAGCGAACTTCTTCAACAATTCGAATCCTCGGCGGCGGGAGTGTCGCGCGGCTTGTCGCCCGGCGTGCGTCAGTGTATGACAACTCCCGTCCGCCGCAAAGAGTTGCGCCCCGTCTCTCGCGAATTGATCGCAGCGGTCGTTCGCTCTGCGACCGCCGCGGTAAAAAAGTCCCTTTCCTTTAAGAACGACACAACAGCTATGGCGGTCTATCTCGGCATCGACATCGGCACCTCGGGCACCAAGACGTTGGCGATCGACGCCCAAGGGAACATCCTCGCCTCGGCGACGGCGGAGTACCCTTGCTACACGCCACAGCCGCTCTGGAGCGAGCAAGACCCGGACGATTGGTGGAAGGCGGTCGTGACGACGGTTCGCAAAGTCATGCAACTGGCGAAGCTCAAGCCGGGCGACGTCCGCGGCATCGGCCTGAGCGGTCAGATGCACGGCTCGGTGTTCCTCGACAAGCAGAATCGCGTCATCCGCCGGGCATTGCTCTGGAACGATCAACGAACCGAAGCCGAATGCCGCGAGATCGAAGAGCGCGCCGGCGGTCGGAAGAAGCTGATTCAGATGGTCGCCAACCCGGCCCTCACCGGCTTCACCGCCCCCAAGATTCTCTGGCTACGCAACAACGAGCCCAAAAACTATGCCAAGCTGGCGAAGGTGTTGTTGCCGAAAGACGAGATTCGCCGCCGGTTGACGGGTGGCTACGCGACCGAGGTGAGCGACGCCTCGGGCATGCTGCTGCTCGACGTCGCCAAGCGGCAATGGTCGCGACCGCTGCTGAGCAAGCTGGAACTCGATGAGTCGCTGCTGGCCGAGTGCTTCGAAAGCGAAGATGTCACCGGCACGCTCACCAAGGAAGCAGCCGCCGAGTTGGGACTGACGACGCACTGCGGCGTCGTAGGAGGCGCAGGAGACTGTGCGGCCGGCGCGATCGGCAACGGCATCGTCGGCACCGGCGTGCTCTCGACTTCGATCGGGACCTCGGGCGTCATGTTCGTTCACAGCGACGAAGTGAAAATCGACCCGGCCGGACGCGTCCACACGTTCTGCCACGCCGTCCGCGGCAAGTGGCACATGATGGGAGTCAATCTCTCGTCGGGCGGCTCGCTGCAATGGTTCCGCAATCAGCTCTGCCAAGACGTTGTGGCCGAGGCGAAGAAGAAAAAGATCGACGCTTACCAACTGCTTGGCGACGAAGCGGAAAAAACGCCGGTTGGAGCCGACGGGTTGTTCTTCTTGCCGTATCTCTCGGGCGAACGAACGCCGCATGCCGACCCCGATGCTCGCGGCTGTTTCGTCGGCCTGACGTTGGCCCACACCCGCGGGCATCTAACGCGGAGCATCATGGAAGGGGTGACTTACTCGATGCGCGACAGCCTCGCGATCATTCGCGATTTGGGCGTGCCGGTGAAGCAGATTCGCGCTTCGGGAGGCGGCTCGCGGAGCCCGTTCTGGCGACAAATCCAGGCCGACGTTTTCGGCCAGAAGGTCAGCACGATCAACAGCGATGAAGGCCCCGGTTACGGCGTCGCCCTGCTCGCGGCCGTCGGTTGCGGCGAATACAAGAACATCCAAGAAGCCTGCGCCGCCACGATCCGCATCGTCCGCGAAACGCCGACGAACAAGCCCGCCGCAAAATACTACGACCGCGGCTTCCCAGTGTATCAGCAGCTTTATCGGTCGTTGAAAGACGATTTTCAATCGATCGCAGCCCTCGCCAAGTAGTCGAGTTCGACGATGCCCGCCCTTTATCTGACCGAAGCCGATGTCAATCAACTGCTCGACATGCCGACGACCATCGGGCTCGTCGAACAGTCGTTCTTGCATTTGGCAGCCGGGCAAGTTGCCAATGTGCCGCGGAATCGGGCCATCGGCAAGGGAGTGATCCTGCATACGATGAGTGCCGCTGATGATGCGCTCGGCTATGTCGCTTGGAAGGCGTACACCACGACGAGGCATGGGGCGCGGTTTCTCGTCGGGCTCTACGAGTCGGCGAGCGGCGCGTTGGTTGCGCTCATCGAAGCCGATTGCCTGGGGCAGTTGCGAACCGGCGCGACGACAGGCTTCGCCGTCAAGCACTTGGCTCCGCCGGATGCCGATCGCCTGGGCCTGTTTGGGACCGGCACGCAAGCCCGCACGCAACTGGCCGCGGTGGCGACGGTTCGCAATTTGAAGAGCGTTTCGGTCTATGGTCGCGACGAAGCGCGACGTCGCGCGTTCTGCGCGAGCGTTACCGAAGAGTTGCAACTTGACGTCGTCCCGGCCGCCTCGCCTGCAGAGGCTGTGCGTGGGATGCCGATCGTCGTCACGGCCACGACGAGTCGCGAGCCGGTGTTCGACGGCAACGATCTTGCCGACGGTTGCACGCTCTGCGCCGCAGGCTCGAACTGGTTGAACAAGACCGAACTCGACGCGACGGCCGTCCGTCGGGCGGCGCGGGTCGTGTGCGACGAGGTGGTTGCCTGCCGTCACGAGGCCGGCGACTTGCACTTTGCCGCGTCGCACGGCGCATTCGATTGGTCGCAAGCGGTCGCACTGGCCGACGTCGTGTCAGGCCGCACCGTAGGACGGACCGGCCGCGACGAGATCGTTCTGTTCAAATCGGTCGGACTGGCGGTGGAAGACGTCGCTTTGGCCGTCGAGTTGCTGAAACGTGCCCGCGAACAGGGCCTCGGCACGCAGTTGCCGATCGGTTAATGGGACGTTGGTCCGCGGCGAGTCCAACCGTCATTTACAACTCCCGCCGGGTGCGATAGGGTTGAAGGCGTTCGCTTCCTTCCCCGTCGAACTATCGCGAGACCGCTCCGATGCTCTTCGCTCTGCATCTGCCCGACCATGCGTTGAATCTGGAGACGACCGTTGGCTGCACGCTGTTGGCAGCTGCATCGGCGGTTTTCCTGATGCGAAGGTCGTCGGCCATTCGACCGTCGCTCGGACTGGTTGCCGCGACGGCGGCGTTCGTTTTCGCCGTGCAGATGGTCAACTTCCCCTTGCTCGGCGGCAACACCTCGGGGCATGTGCTCGGGTCGGCCGCGGCGGTCATTCTGCTCGGCCCGTTGGTCGGTTGTGCGACGATGGCGACCGTCCTGGTCGTGCAGGCCGTGTTGCTCGGCGACGGCGGCCTGACGGCGCTCGGCCCCAACATTTTGAACATGGCGATCGTCTCGCCCCTGGCGGCTTGGGGAACGTACGAACTCGTTCGCCGCGCGAGGAGCGACAAGGTCGGCACCCTTGTGGCTGCTTTGGCCGCCGGCTGGGCCGCCTCGGTGTCGGCGGCGATCGTCGGCGCTGCGGAACTGGCCATCAACGGCGTCGGCCCGTTCGGCACCGTCGCCGCGACGCTCGTCGGACATCATGCGCTGCTCGGTTTAGTTGAAGGCGTCGCCACGGCCGCGCTCGTCTTCGCGATGATGCCGCAGTCGTTCGGATCGTCGCCCGCTGCTTTGCGAAGCATGCGGCTCTATCCGGCGCTGGTCGCCGCGGCCCTCGTGCTCGCTTGCCTGCCGCTGGCGTCGGAACTCCCCGACACGCTGGAAGTCGTGCTCGCACTGCAGGCGATCGTCGGCGAATAGTCGGTTTAGCTTCGTCGTTCCAACGGCACGAACGGACGCTCCGGCGGGCCGATGTATTCAGCCATCGGGCGAATCAGTCGGTTGTCGCCGTGTTGTTCCATGACATGGGCGCACCAGCCCGTCGTCCGTGCGACGACGAACAGCGGCGTGTACGTTTCGACCGGTAGGCCCAAGTAATAGTAGAGTCGGGCACTCGGCCAGTCGGCGTTCGGCGGCAGCTTCTTTTCGGCTCGCACGACCCGCTCCAGCGTGGCAGCGACTTGCTCCATAGCCTGATTGCCGGTCGACGCGGCGAGTTCCGCACACCACGGGTCGAGAATCTTCGTACGCGGATCGCCGTCCTTGTAGACGCGATGGCCGAAGCCCATCACCCGCTTCTTGTTGGCTAAGGCATCGCGAATCCATTGCTCTGCGTTAGCCGGAGCCCCGACTTGTTCGAGCACCTCGAGCACGCGCTCGTTCGCCCCGCCGTGCAACGGACCCTTCAACGCGCCGATGGCCGCGGTGATCGCCGAGTGCAGGTCAGCCAAGGTCGACGCGACGGTGCGGGCCGTAAACGTCGAGGCATTGAATTCATGCTCGGCATACAAGATCAGCGAGACGTTCAAGGCGCGAATCGCCCGCGGATCGGGCTTCCGATCATGGATCAACGTTAGCAAGTTTTCAGCGATTCCGGCATCGGGGTCGGCGGCCACGAGGGCTCGGCCCGTCCGCAGGCGATACGCCGTCGCCAAGACGATCGCCAACTGGGCGACGAGGCGTTCCGACTTCCGCATCTCGGCGGCGCGCGAGTCGTCGTTCACGTCGGCGTCATAATGCGCGAGTACACTGCAGGCCGTCCGCATGACGTCCATAAACGGCGTCGCGGACGGCAGCTTCGTTAGCAATTCGACGACCGGCTCCGGCAAAACATAGGCCGCGCCGAGACGCTCGCGGAACTCGCCGAGTTGGTCGTAGCTCGGCAGCTCGCCGTGCAACAGCAGGTAAGCGACCTCTTCGAAGTCGGCTCCGACCGAGAGTTCGTCGATCGAGTATCCGCGGTAAATCAGCTTGCCCGCAATTGAGCAGACGGCGGTTTGTCCCGCGACGATTCCTTCCAATCCGGCGCCAGTCATCAGTTTTTATCTCCGCTAAAGTAGCTGCGATCGCGTTGTTCGTAATCGGCGTAGCCGAGCACGTCGTAAAGTTCTTGGCGAGTTTGCATTTTTCCGATCAGGTCGCGCTGCGTCCCCGCGGCGGCGATCGCTTGCAATGCGTCGGCGACCGACTTCATGGCGAGCCGCAACGTCGTCACGGGCAACAAGGCTGCCGCATAACCGAGTTGATGCAGTTCGTCACGCGTCAGCAAAGGGCTGCGGCCGAACTCGGTGAGGTTCGCCACGAGCGGCACCGGCACAAGCTGGGCAAACTTCTCAAACTCGGCGGGCGTCTCCAAGGCTTCGGGAAAGATCCAATCGGCCCCTGCCGCCACATAACGTTTGGCTCGCTCGACGGCGGCATCGAATCCTTCGACGCCGCGGGCATCGGTGCGGGCCAGAATCACGAAGTCCTTGTTCTTACGGGCGGCCGCGGCGGCACGGAGTTTCGTGCACATCGCGTCGACCTCGACGAGCGACTTGCCCGAGAGATGGCCGCAACGTTTGGGAAGTTGCTGATCTTCGAGCTGCACGGCCGCCGCGCCGGCTGCTTCGAGTTCGATGATGGTTCGTTCGACGTTCACCGCCTCGCCGAAGCCGGTGTCGGCATCGACGATCAGCGGCAGCGCCGTCCGGCGTGTGATCCGCGTCGTCTCGTCGACCAACTCGCTGAGGGTGAACAGGCCGACGTCGGGCAAAGCCAACGCCCCGGCCGAAAACGCGGCTCCCGAGAGGTAAGCGGCCTGGAAGCCCGCTCGTTCGATGAGCCGCGCCGTCAGCGCGTTGAAAGCGCCGGGAACCAGCTGGGTTCCCAGGCGAACGGCCGCGCGAAGTCGGGCACCGGGTGAGTCGGAGTCGGTCATAAATGGCAATGTCGCGGGAGTACGATCGTCAACATCCGCAAATATAGGTCGTTTCGGTCTCGCCGGCCACGGCCAACTCGCGCACTTATCGGGGAAGCGATAACGGCGGCGGTCGAGGCGGGTTAAAATCGAAACATCGCGTTCGTTCAGGATCAATCGCCGTGACCGAAGTATCGCCCGTTGCCGATGCACGCCGCACACGACCGTGGCTGCGCGCCGTCGTCGACTTGCTACTAGTCTGGCTCGTCTTCGCGGCCGACGGCGCGTGGCCGATTCCCGACGTCAACGAAGCACATTACCTGACGAAAGCGAAACATTTTTGGAACCCGGAGTGGTGCTCGCGCGATCTGTTTTTGGAATCGACCGATTCGCATGTCGCTTTCTACTGGACGTTCGGTTATTTGACACATGTACTCCCTTTGCCGACCGCGGCGTTGATCGGTCGGGTATTGCAATGGGGACTGCTCGCTTGGGGTTGGCGACGGTTGAGCTATACGCTTGTGCCGAAGTTCGGTTGGGCGGCTCTGACCGGAGCGGCGATGGTCGCGCTCGTCGAGCGGGGCAACATGGCGGGCGAATGGGTCATCGGCGGTTGCGAGGCGAAGGTCGTGGCCTATGCGCTGCTCTTTAGCGCGCTGGCCGATCTGATTCGCGGCCGCTGGAACTTTGCGCTCGTTCAACTCGGCGGCGCGACGTTGTTTCATGTGCTGGCCGGCGGTTGGTCGCTCGTGGCCTTGGGGTTTGCGTGGTTGACGGCGGGACGTGATCGCCCGCCGCTACGGACCTTGTGGCCGGGACTGATTCTTGGCGGTCTGTTGGCCTGGGGCGGCTTGATGCCTGCAATTCGCGTGATGGTCGTGGATCGCGAGTTCGTCGCCCCGCAGTTCAACGCCGATGTCGTCTACGTTTACGAACGATTGTCACATCACCTGGTGCCGCAGCGCTTCGCACTCGTAAAAGTGCTGGTTCATCTCACGCTGTGGAGTTTTTGGATCGCACTGGCCGTCGCCCAGCGGCCTGACGAACGATTACGCTCGCTGCGCCATGTGATTTGCGGCTCGGGGGTGATCGCATGCATCGGATTGGCGATCGCCTTGATCTTGCCGGAACCGAGCCTGCGCGGAGCCCAGTTGCTTCGTTTCTATTGGTTCCGCTTATCAGACGTGATGCCGGCGATCGGCGTGGCGCTCGAACTCGGCGTCGCGGCGGCGACGGCGACTTCGGCACTGCGACGCATCGCGATGATCGCGGTGTTGGCCGTCGTCGGGGGAGGGAACCTGATCGGCGTCTGCATCGAGCGGGCGAACATGCCGATGGGACGGGGCGAGAATCTGGGGTATGCCTCGAATCTGGAGCCGTGGCGCGAGGTTTGTGCATGGATCAAGGACAACACGCCGAAGGATGCGATCGTTATTTCGCCGCGGCAGTTCTACACCTTTAAGTGGTATGCCGAACGGGCCGACGTCGGGACGTGGAAGGACATTCCGCAGAATAATTTTTGGATCTTGCTGTGGCGAATGAATCTACAAGAACTGTACGGCACGGAGGCGTGGATCAATTACGTGCCGCTCGACAAATTGCAACGTTACGCCAAGACATCGGGAGCGTCGTACATCGTGGCCTACCGCGAGAAGCCGCTTGCTTTGCGGGCGGTGTACCAGAATAATGATTTCGTCGTCTATGAACTGAACGAATTGGCCGAAGCTCGCTGATGAACGCCGCGTCGCCCGTCGCCCTGCCAGAGTTGTTGATGCAGCGGCTGACGGCGGCATTGCCGGGACGCGAGGCGCAGCGGCGCTTCGAGCCGGACCTGGGTTTCGGCCGTCATTTTGGGCCGCCGCCGCACGATGCTCGCCTCGCGGCCGTGATGGTATTGCTCTATCCGTCGGCCGGCGAATGGCATGTGCCGCTGACCGTACGGCCGCTGGAATTAACGGCGCACGGCGGTCAAATCAGCTTGCCCGGCGGCTCGATCGAACCCGATGAAACCGATGAGTCGGCCGCGTTGCGCGAGTTACAAGAAGAGCTCGACGTTTCGCCGAACGACGTGACGACGCTCGGGCGACTGACGCCGCTGTACATCTTTGGTACGAAGTTTTGGGTCCAGCCGTGGTTGGCCGTTTGCGATCGTCGTCCGGCATTTCGTCCCCATGCGGACGAAGTTGCCGAGTTGCTAGAAGTTCCGTTGTCACAGCTACGTAACCCTGCCGGATGGAACAAGCATGTGCGGATCGTGCGCGGGCTTGAGAGCACCGTGCCGCACATCCGCGTCGGCGAGCACCGCGTGTGGGGCGCAACGGCGATGATCCTTGGAGAGTTGATTGCGTTGGTCGGCGAATGATCGGCGACGCAGCGAATTTTAATCGGAGTGAAGGATAGCGATGACCGAACGGAACGGTTTGAAGGCCCGAGCAGCCGTTGCGCCGCAAGCGGTTGTGTTCGATCTCGACGGACTGATGTTCAACACGGAAGAACTGTATCAGGACGTCGGCGGCGAGATTCTGCGCCGCCGCGGGCACCAGTTCGGGGCCGAGTTGTTGGATCGGATGATGGGGCGGCCGGGCAAGATCGCGCTGCAGATCATGATCGACTTTCATCAACTCGACGCGACGGTCGAGCAACTCGCTCATGAAACCGATGAGATCTTCCCGGCGATTCTCGATGCTCGCCTGCAAATGATGCCGGGACTTCCGGAGTTGCTGGCGACGCTTGAGTCGGCCGGCATTCCGAAAGCGATCGCCACGAGCAGTCGCCGCAACTTCGTCACCAACGTGCTGAGTCGTTTTGAACTCGAACCACGATTCGAGTTCATCCTGACAGCCGAAGATGTGACCGAGGGAAAGCCGAATCCGGAGATTTATCTGACGGCGGCCCAGCGATTCGGTCGTCCGCCAGAAGAACTCGTCGTCTTTGAAGACAGCGAGAACGGTTGTCGCGCCGCGGTGCGAGCCGGAACGATTGCGGTGGCGGTCCCGGCGGGACATAGTCGGACTCATCGCTTCGACGGCGTTCGCTTTCAGGCCGATACGCTGGCCGACCCCCGGATATACGATTTGCTTCGATTGCCGACCCGTTAAGCTCATTTTCATGAACTGCCGGCAACGCTTGCGAATCTCGGCTGTGAATCGTCGGCAACGTCGGCGGAAGTGGTCTTGGCCCGTCTTGGTGGTTCGGGTTAAACCTAGCACCGATCGGTTTGGCGACGAAGCGGTGTGCTGCGCCCGGCAAGGAGGTCGGGGCCGACTGCTTGCGCGGAGTTGCGCGATTTCCCAGCCAGTTATGTCGTACTCGTCCGCCTCATCTCAGCCGAACCTACGTCGTGATTTGCGTCCGACGTTGCGCGTCTACGACCCGCGGGTGTCGGCGTTATTGCAAACGCTGGCCCCGCCCGACGCCGCGACGTTGGCCCAGGTCGATCTCGCCGCTTGGGTCGAAGGACGCGGACCGCTGGTTCCCGCGGGCGGCAATCGCGGACGGGTTTATCAGGCAGTCAAGCGGACGCTCGACATCGTCGGTTCGCTCGCTGTTCTGACGTTGCTGGCTCCCGTGATGCTCGTCGTCTGGACGACGCTCTGGTTCACGACCGGCGGCTCGCCGATCTTTCGTCAGATGCGGGTCGGTCTCGGCGGTCGGCGGTTCGAAATCTTTAAGTTCCGCACGATGCGGCTCGATGCCCTCGAGCAGCAAGGGGCGGTCGTCAACGAACAGAACGGACCGGTATTCAAAAATCGGCGCGATCCGCGGATCACCGGGTTTGGGCATTGGCTGCGACGATTGAGTCTCGACGAGACGCCGCAACTGTTCAACGTGCTCCGCGGCGAGATGTCGCTCGTCGGCCCGCGGCCGCCGATTCCGCGCGAAGTCGCGCAATATGAGTTGCGGCATTGTTTGCGTCTGGCGGTGAAGCCGGGTCTGACGTGTCTGTGGCAAGTGAGCGGACGATGTGAAATCGATTTCGATGCTTGGATGCAACTCGATTGGTGGTATGTTCAGAACCAGAGCTTGCGGACCGACGTCACGTTGCTGCTGCGGACGCCGTGGAGCGTGCTGAGCTGCCGCGGAGCGTACTGATGACGGTTCAAGATGATCTCCAGCTTCGGTTCCGCTGGCTGACCTCAGTGACGGCGATCTATTGGGTCGCGCTGGCGGTGATGATTCACATGCCGCCGGAGTCGCTGGACGTCCCGCCGAGCCTCATGCATCGCCTGCATGCCGACAAACTGTTTCATTTCGGCAGTTACGGTCTGCTGGCCGTCTTGCTCGCGGGAATCATGGAGTTACACGCCGAGTTGCGCGGCGCGATGAGCAAATGGTCGCGCACGGCCGGCACGGTGTTTGTCGCGGTGGCGGCGTACGGCGGACTCGAC